>CAZLGX010000185.1:0-2538 GCA_964559395.1 uncultured Methanosarcinales archaeon | reverse complement strand
TGAATAAATCAAAAAAATTCATTCTTTGGTATGATGAGCTTGGCATTGAAGATGTGCCTTTGGTAGGAGGCAAAAACGCTTCTTTGGGAGAGATGTACAGGAATTTGACTAAGAAAGGCGTTAAGATTCCAAATGGGTTTGCAGTCACAACTTATGCGTATGATTATCTTCTTGATAAAGCAAAAATAAGAGATGATATAAAAAAAATTCTTAGTGGTCTAGATACAAGAAATATGGGCAATCTTTCTGAAAGAGGTAGAAAAGCCCGTGAAACGATTCTAAAAGCAGAATTCCCTAAAGAACTTAAAGATGAAATATTGGCTGCTTACAAGAAATTGTGCAAGGAATATGGGCCAAATACAGATGTTGCTGTAAGGAGTTCAGCGTCGGCGGAAGATCTTCCAGACGCAAGTTTTGCCGGGCAGCAGGAAACCTACCTGAACATAAAAGGAGAGCATGCCCTTATTGAGGCATGCAAGAAATGCTTTGCATCTTTATTTACAAATAGAGCCATTTCTTATAGAGTCGATAAGCATTTCGACCATTTCAAGGTAGCTTTGTCCATAGGGGTGCAGAAGATGGTGAGGAGCGACAAGGCATGCTCTGGAGTAATGTTTTCAATTGATACTGAAACAGGATTTAAAAATGCAGTCTTAATAAACGGTGCCTATGGATTAGGCGAAAATGTTGTCCAGGGCTCTGTCAATCCAGACCAATTTTACGTTTTCAAGCCAACCTTAAAGAAAGCTTTTAGGCCAATAATTAGCAAGAAGCTTGGCAGCAAAAAAATTAAGATGGTTTATAGCGAGCACGGCACAAAGCATACAACAGAAAATGTTGAAGTTCCTTATGAAGACAGATTTAGATTTGTGCTTAATGATGATGAAATCTTAAAGCTATCAAAATGGACATGCATAATAGAGGATTATTATTCTGCGAAAGCAAGAAAATTCAAGCCAATGGATTTGGAATGGGCAAAAGATGGAGTTTCTAATGAGTTATTTATTGTTCAGGCACGTCCAGAGACAGTGCAGAGCCAGAAGAATTTCAATATTCTTGAGGAATATGTATTGAAGGAAAAAGGCTCTGTCATAGCAACAGGATTAAGCGTTGGGACAAAAATCGGCGCTGGAAAATCCCATGTTATAAAAAACGTAAATGATATAGGCAGCTTCAAGCAAGGAGAAGTCTTGATTACGGAAAAAACTGATCCTGATTGGGAACCTATTATGAAAATTGCGTCCGCAATTGTAACAAATAAAGGGGGCCGCACAGCACATGCAGCCATAGTAGCAAGAGAGCTTGGAATTCCAGCTATTGTTGGCACAGAAAATGGGACAGATATTGTAAGAACTGGAATTGATGTTACAGTCAGCTGTGCAGAAGGCGAAGTTGGAAAAGTGTACAAAGGAAAACTGAAGTTTGAAATAAGGAAGATAAACTTAAAGAAGCTCAAAAGGCCTAAAACGCAGATAATGATGAATGTTGGCAATCCTGACAATGCTTTTGATTTTTCTTTTATTCCGAATGACGGGGTTGGATTGGCGAGAGAAGAGTTCATTATTAGTTCATATATTAAAGTTCATCCATTAGCATTATTACATTTTAACAAATTAAAAGATAAGAAAACAAAAGAAATAATTGAAGAGCTGACTTATGCTTACAAAAGCAAGACTGATTTTTTTATTGAGAAATTAGCTCAGGGAGTTGCAATGATTGCAGCTGCTTTCTACCCCAAAGATGTGATTGTCAGGATGTCTGATTTCAAGTCAAATGAATATGCCAATCTGATTGGCGGTGCAGAGTTTGAGCCGAAAGAAGAGAATCCAATGATTGGCTGGAGAGGTGCTTCAAGATATTATGCTGGAAATTATCGAGAAGCGTTTGGATTAGAATGCAAGGCAATGAAAAAAGCAAGAGATCAGATGGGGTTAACTAACATCAAGCTTATGATTCCATTCTGCAGGACTGTAGAAGAAGGAAAACTTTGCATTGAAGAAATGAAGAAACATGGATTAATGCAGGGAAAAAATGGCTTAGAGATTTATGTAATGTGCGAGATTCCTTCAAATGTTGTGCTTGCAGACGATTTTGCAAAAGTGTTTGATGGGTTTTCAATAGGCAGCAATGATTTGACACAACTGACATTGGGTTTAGATAGGGACTCTGAATTGGTGAGCAGGCTTTATGATGAGAGAAATCCTGCAGTAAAGAGAATGATCTGGGAAGTGATACACAAGTGCAAGAGGAATAAAAGGAAAATAGGAATTTGCGGGCAAGCACCTAGTACGTTTGAAGATTTCGCTGAATTTTTAGTGATGTGTGGTATTGATAGCATTTCCCTAAATCCAGATACTGTTATAAAAACTACTTTGACAATAGTGGAAGCAGAAAAGAAACTGAAGAAAAAGCATAAGCTCTGACAATTCTTGCGTAAATAATTTTAATTATATTCTTTATTGAAAAAAAATAAAAATAATCTATTTTTTAATATTTTCCATACTGAAAGAAATTTAATAAAGTGAAAGTTCGTCAAAC
>CAZLGX010000184.1:0-2546 GCA_964559395.1 uncultured Methanosarcinales archaeon | reverse complement strand
AGAAGCTGCTGTACTTGATCTATTAAAGTCTTAGAAGAAGAATAAAGAATAGGATAGCCGTCTGGATGTATGCTGCCATCCCCTTCAAACAAGCCTCGTAGGAAAGCACACACAACAGGCTCTTCTGATCGGAAAATGTCATCAGGCACAAAAGCATTCCATGATCTATCTTTCATCCATCGCAACTCGTTAAAGAGCTTTTCCAAATCCTTTGAAAAGAAAACAATATCAAAATAAGTTACTTTGTCTCTTTTTTCTCCTATGCTTAGACCGAAAACTTTTTGCATTAGGTATTCTATCCTTGTTATCAAATCTTTATCTCTCGCATCTACAGAAAATATGAGCCTGCCTCTGTTGAAGCATCCGTCTGCTACATATAAGCCCAATATTTCAGCAAGTTCTTCATTAAGGTATTCTGGAATTTTCAAAGGAGTTGAATTATGATGCTGTTTTTCTATTTGTGGCAATTCTATTTTTTTACCTTGATGACCGCCTAGTACAGTTACAAGCCAGTCTCCTTCTTTGATTGAATCAACTCTTTTCCATTCTATCCCATTTTCAGTTGCAACCGCCATAAGGTGATTGCCTGTGGCTTTCAATTCATTTCCCAATTCTGTTTCTATAGTGTAAACTGAAGCTATTCCATTATTTTGGGCGAGCCATGCATGGCTGTATTCTTGTCCGTCATAAACAAAGTAATTTGTAGGGTTATCTCTCAGTGGAGGAGAATTCAACATATTTAACATCGGTACAAGTCCTTTATCAGTTCTTACCATTGTATCAGTTGCTACGCAACCTCCCTGCTTTATCACCTCAGTCATTGTGTCGAACAAGCGCATGAAGCTTAATGGGCCTGAAGCAACTCCTCCAGTAGTGCTTACAAAATCGCCTTCTGGCCTTAGTTTTGAAAAGTTATAGCCCATTCCGCCGCCCGCTTTGAATACAATTGCAGTATTTTTTAATGTCTCCATTATGCCTTCTATGCTGTCTGGAACGTCTAAAACAAAGCAATTATGCACAGCTACCATATTCGCAACATAAGAATGGTCTTCTTCTACTTCGAGATTATATACAGGCCCAGCATAATCTACTTTTGAGATTTTATTTATATTTGCAAATTTCATAGTTTTGATATCAATATCACTTAAGTTATCATTAAGCAAGACAGTATTGCCAGAATAATTTTCATTTATTTTTATAACTTCTACAACTGTCTTTGGATAAGATAGAGCTACGCTATCACCTTCTTCGAGTTTTGAAATCGGCACCCATTGTAAAATGTCGTTCTTAAAGCTCAAAACAGGATGTTCCTCTGTTAAAAGCATCGTTGGTTTCGGCAAGTTTTCGCAGTTTACTTGTAATAATGAATCAGCAAACCTAACAAATATCTCTTGAACTCTTCTAAACCTTCCCTTATGTGTTAATACAAAGTCACCCACATGAACATCTCTAATTTCCCTAGGGCCGTCTGCGGTCATAACGGGCTGGTTTGGATGAAAACATGCGGATCCCATCCCCAATGGATTTCCAAAGTTTGCTATTGCAGGAGTGTTTGGCATGAAGAGCTTTTTAGTCATCAAATTGTAGAATTCATCAACATTTTTCTCATAGCTGTCAAATTCTCCTTTCTTGAGCATATCAAAGAATTTGCCAAAGGAAACCTTCATCTGCTTGTTCCTGTTGAACCGGTCATACATGCGCTTTAGCGCTTCCAGATGGTACCTGTTTAGCTTGTATTTGACTATTCCATACTGGTCTTCATGAAAAGCGGGCTTGAAATCCTCAACCATATTGACAGGCTGCCTTCCATCAATGTCAAATACTCTTGTGTCGTAGAATAAATCAGGCAATGCAGTATGCACCGCCACTCTTGTAAATAGCTGCTTTGGCGTTTCTATTAGTTTGCCTGTTGCATCTTTTCTCAGGTATCTCGCTTTTAGAACCCTTAATGCATTGACATCAAACTTTTTGTCAACTTCATCTACTTCTTCTTTTTCTAGGACTATCTGCTTTTCTTTTCTTATCGCAGCCCTTTCCTGCCTGTAAAGAATATAAGCTTTTGCTGTTGCGGCATGGCCTTCCTCTATTAGTATTTTTTCAACTGTGTCCTGGATTTGCTCAATTGATGGAGTTAATGTTATGTTTTCAAGCTCTTTAACTACCTTATCGCTCAGCATCAGGGCTATTTTTCTGTCCTTGCCGCCTACTGACTGGGCTGCCTTGAAGATGGCATTTGTTATTTTGCTTTGGTCAAACAATACTACTGTCCCGTCCCTTTTCTTTATCCTTGTTATGCTTGTTTCCATGTTTAAAACACAATAGGTAGTGGTTTGGTTGTCGTCTAACCACAATAGGTAGTGGTTTTTCAAAGCATGGTTATATTTAAATATTTTGTTTTTTTGGGTTTAAATATTTTAGGCAGGGAAATGTCCAGTGGTCAGTGCTACTGGAACATATATTTTAGAAAACAGAAATCATAATTTGAAAGTCGACAAAGAGTTTGTATAAGATGCCTAGCAGTTAGTGTCTCTTCTTTCTATGCAACC
>CAZLGX010000183.1:0-2558 GCA_964559395.1 uncultured Methanosarcinales archaeon | reverse complement strand
CTTCCTGAAAATTGGCAAGAACTTTCGGTAATTGCTGATGGAAAACCAAAAAAGTTTGGAGTTGTTGAGAGAGATAGGTTATACAGAAGCGGTATTGTTTGGTCTCATCAAATTGAAGGATTGCATCGAGAGTATGGAATAAGTCATATAATTGCATTAATTGATGGTGACTGGCTTCAACAATTCTATGAAGATGAAAGAATAACTATACACCAATTTCCTTTATTTCAAAGAAGAGAATTAACTTTTGAAAAAGTTAAAGATATTGTTGAAGTGATAAATTCTCAAGATGAACCTTCACTTGTTTGTTGTTTGAAAGGTGTAACAAGAACAGGAATGGTTGTAGCAGGTTATGAAGTATTGAATGGAAGAAAGAGTAATCTGCGAGCAATTGCCGAAAGTATAATGTATGGAAATGTGAATATATCTTCTTTTAGAGAAATGTCGAGATATCACAAATAGGGCTCATTCTCGATTGAGTTTAATTCCTGTTATACGCCCCGACTGAAAGGAGAATGCAATGGGGTTGCGAAGCAAAGTTTTTGAAAATGCCCTAAGAAGTTGTACTTTCCAACTCTATAGTACTTTCCACAGTGAATTCCAATTGCCCTTGAATTTTTAGAACGCCATTTCCTGTAGCTTTCATTTGCTTTTTTAGATTATTGTAAATTCTTTCTGAAATTGGAATCTGAATTTGACCGCCACTCTCTACATGACCAAAGGTTTCACTACTTGATTGTCCTCTTTGAAATGGCATTTGAGGATGTACACTAAGGTAAGGCCTCACACGAACAAAATATCCATCTCTTGTGCCTTCTCCAATATCTTCAAAGCTAGTAACATGAACAAGTTCTGCAAGTCCATATAAATAAACTGGTTTATCCATATTACTTATGGAAATCAACTTTAAAATAAAAAGCTATCGCTTTAATAAATATAGGGCATTTTCAAAAATTGCGTATAATCGCTTGTTAGTTTCTCCATCAGTTACGAAGTTCTGATGGATTTCGTTCCGAAAAGTTTGAGAGGGCTCGGGACAATTATTATTAATTATACGGTAGTTACAAATAGAAACATTTTTAAACATTATGCTGTTAATCATAATTTATGAGTCAAGAAAATCCAGAATCTAATCAGTTAATTCCTTTAAATGAACAAGGTAATCTGGTGGCGAGAGTTAATTCTAGTTTATCTTCAGAAATTTATAGGAGATTAACCAGACAAGAAGAGGATTATTACAAAAGTGATGTTCCTTCGGCTGCATTTGGAAGACCTACTAGAGTTAGTGATATGTATATGAGCAGGTATGGAATTATGGGATATGCAGAATACAGTATTGTTCAAGAGGTTTTAGGAGGAATAATCCTTTTCCCAAAAAAATTATCATTAATAATCCAATTTGTTGGAGAGGATGCTTGGAAACAATTCAAGGGAGAACATTTCGGAAGTTGGGAATTGGAAAAACATGTTGAGGACTTAGCAGACCCAAGGCATATTGGAGTAAGATTTGTTGATGAAAAATATTATTGGGCTTGTCATCCCGATTATGGAAGTGTAGGTGACTCAATGATTGACCAAATTAGAGATGTAACTGGTACAGTTCTAGATTTTCTGAAAAGACTTGATGGAAGTTTTGATAGGATTAGGGGGTATACTCCTGAAAATCCTTCTTCTGATTTCTCAAGGTTACAGGTTAGAGGATTTTTGACTGGATAAATTTCCGAGCCCTCTCAAATTGAAACTAACAGTATATAACCTAAAATCCTTGAATTTTAGGATTATAAGGCTTAATTGCCTTGAATTTAATAGGCTATAACCTGTTTTTCTGTATCCATTGTGAAGTTGGAAATTGGCTGATATACACTATTTTCTATATTGTAAATAACCACTGGACACTGGACATTTGTGGGTGTGAAATATTTAAACCTTGGATGCGTAATGGCTTTGATGTGATTAAAATGGATGTTTCGGAATTAATAAGAAAAGAAGGGCTCAGAAGAGGACTAAGCCACAAAACAATTAGAACTTACAGGTATTGTGTTAGAAAATTCTTCAATTGGTGCATGAAAGATCCAAATGAAATAAGGAAAACTGACGTAAAGTCTTATCTTGACCTAATGATTGAGAAAGGTGCATGCGGCAACACAATAAATGTAAACTTAAACGCATTGAGGTTTTTTTATTGCGATGTGTTAAACAAGCGGCTAATGATCAATATAAGGTACTCAAAAACCCCTAAAGCGCTGCCAATAGTTTTAACTAAGGAAGAAGTTGCAATGCTGATATGTCGAAAATCGCAAATTTTATAATAATAGTTACGATTTTCGAGCATGCTCAAAAACCACTTATTAATTATTGTAAATTGTGGTTTTTGATAAATTCAATAAGCAATCCTAAGCACAAGCTTATGGTAAAGCTGATGTATTCTGCCGGGCTGAGGGTAAGCGAGCTTGTTCATCTCAAGCCGGAAAATCTTGATATCAAGAACGGCTTCGGGTGGGTAAGGCACGGCAAGGGCAACAAGGACAGGATGTTTATCATAGCAGAGAGCATCAAGG
>CAZLGX010000182.1:0-2570 GCA_964559395.1 uncultured Methanosarcinales archaeon | reverse complement strand
GCTCATCCACTTTTGGAGGCCTTCCTGCCCTGCCTTTCTTTGCTTCAGCAGCATACAAGACACATTTCCTCAATGTGTTGGTAATCAGCTCCTGCATTGTCATAAAATTGGCTTTTGCATAGCCATCTCTTGAAGGGCTCAGCTTTTTTTGAAGGAATTGACTGGATTATCCTGAACATAGATTCTGTATTGGCGCAATCAGTTTCATATAATTTCCCGTCAGAAGATTTTAACTTCAGTTGTCGACAAATTGTCGATAACTCAATTCCGCTTGATTCCAATTCACGCTTTTTGAGCCTATACCAGTAATCTTTAGCATCAGCGCTATCCGTCAATACTTCCACAACATCAACAACTGAGAAGTACCACTCATTATTGTGCCAAATTCTTCTAATATTTTTCCCCTGAAAAACAACTAACGCATTTTCTGAGTTCATTTTTAATCCTGAATAAACTGATAATAAAGAGATTTTATAAATCTTATGTGAACATATCCAATGGTTGTTTGCTATATGGAAAAGAAATATGCATTCATATATTTTTTATCATTGGCCACAAACTCTTTAAAAGATTTAGAAACTAATCTGCAAACTTCATCAGTATCTTGGCTTTTGAATTTTCTTATTATCATCGAATTAAATAAAAATAAATATAAACTATAAAAATATTCCTTTTTTATGAAATGCACTCATCTTATTGTCTCAGGCAGAGTTCAAGGAGTCAATTTCAGACACAATACAAAGCAGAAAGCATTAGAATTAGGATTGAAAGGATATACAAGAAATTTGCCTAATGGCGATGTTGAAGTTGTTGCGCAAGGCGAAGAAAATAAAATAAAAGAATTAATTGAGTTTATTAAAAAAGGTCCTGGGATCGCAAATGTGAAAGGAGTTCAAGCAAAGCATAAGGAGCCAGAAAACTTTAAATTGTTCGAGATTAGATATTAAATGCTCTATAACTGAAATAATATAGATGGAGTGGGAAGAGATAGAAAAACATCAAGAGCAACAAAATGTCTCAAATATGAATTTTAAATATATAAATGAAAATTTTTGATGAAAAATGAAAATAAAAATAATTTTTTCAATTATTTTGTTGATTATATTAGTTTCATGTGCCAGACAGCCAGAACATATTGTTGAACAGGCTTCTCAAAATCAAGTCAAAAATGTGGATATTCTAAAAAATGGAGACACTTCTCAAATAGAAACTCAGGAAGTTAATTATGGCTTAGCAACAGGATTTCTTGCAAAGCCAAAGAAAGAAGGAATTTATTCAGCAGTAATTATGATTCATGAATGGTGGGGCTTAAATGATAACATAAAGGAGATGGCAAGAAGCCTTGCAGCAGAGGGCTATGTTGTATTGGCTGTTGATTTGTTCGAAGGAAAAGTTGCTGAGGATGCCAATGAAGCTCGTGAATTTACAACAAAAGTAAGAAATAATCCTCAAAAAGCAATACAAAACATGAAATCTGCGGTTCAATTCTTAAAAAACCAAAATAATGTTGATAAAAACAAGATTGCCTCAATGGGCTGGTGCTTTGGCGGCCAAATGTCTTTGCAATTGGCTTTGAATGAGAAATTAGCGGCAACTGTTATTTATTATGGAAGCTTGGAAACTGACAAGGAAAAGCTGAAAGTCATAAAATGGCCTGTTTTAGGCATATTTGGAGAAAAAGACACGTCAATTCCAGTTGAATCTGCAAGACAATTTGATAAGGATTTGGATGAATTAGGCATTGAAAATGAAATTTACATTTATCCGAATGTTGGGCACGCTTTTGCAAACCCTTCCGGCGCAAATTATGCTCCAGAAGAGACAAAGGATGCTTGGAAGAAGACATTGGACTTCTTGGATAGGAATTTGAAGGAATAGATTATTTTTTCATCATATTAAGCTAATGGTTCCCGAGGATTAAATCCTACCTGTCCGCGAAGATTTGCCCTTACTTGTAACACTTCCAATACACTAAGGGGTCTAAGTACCCTATAATACTCGTTTCCTTCTTCACATTCTGGAATACCACCTTTTGGCACGAATGGTTCTCGGAATAATCTGGTTGATTCCTTCATAATTGCTGCAAGGCCCTTCATTGAGCTTGATCCAGAATTAAGAAATCCTTGACCACCATCCCAATCTCTATGAAGAAAATACATATTCTTCCTGAGATCATAATAAAGTAAAGTATTCGCCATGACTCATGTTAATAATGGTATATTTAAAAATCTTTTCAATTAAAACTCCGTCAACTTCTTCTCAGCATTGCTCTTTATTATAGTTGTATTCCCCTCGTCCCCTCCGGCAGTCTTCTCAACCATAATAAATCTATTCTTATCTAATTTGTCTATCTTTCTCTGAAATGACTTATAAACTAATTTTCCACCGTTATCTTGATAACATTTGAACAAATCTCCGATTCTCTTGCCCGAATTTGTTTTAATTAGATCGAGAATCATCTGCTCATCTGATGCTAGTTCCTCTGGATTCTTTATGGTGAATTCATCAATCTTGCTTAATGCCTGTTGTGCATGCTCAAATAATATTTTTCTTGATGACTTGTCCTCTGC
>CAZLGX010000181.1:0-2624 GCA_964559395.1 uncultured Methanosarcinales archaeon | reverse complement strand
AATAATTTCGGTTTTTTACTCGTTTCACTCATAAGAAACTTTCCAAGGGCACTTTAAACGCACGGAAGTAGGCCTAAATGACACAAAGATGGTGATGTTTGAGGATTTCTACTGTCAATAATCAAAAACGCAATAAACGAAAAATCTTCTTTCCAGTCCGCCACACACCCAAATGTTTTGAATTTGAGAACTTAATAATTTTCAATTCATGCCACCAAACTCCTTATGCAGTCTTTCTCTAAGTGCAGCAAGGTCACCATTCCACGCTCCATGAATAAATTCTTCCAAGTTTGTGTTATTTACATTCAAACCGATGAATTCACCCTGGCCTCTTAAATACTGTAATATTTTTGCAGGATTTTTTGGAATGACTAGCTGGACAAGATCTCTTATTACATTTCTGCCTCCTAGCACAGATGTGCCGTACTGATAAGTCCAATACACATTGCCCTTTGGATGCCCAATCAAGTTTGCCTTTATGATAAATGTTTGCCCGGGCCTTTCTTCCTCTACTTCAACTACTTCGCCTATTTCTGTTGTTTTATCGTCCGACCTATCATAAATTCTCGTCCCTAATGATGGAAGGATAGAAGACCTGGCTGATGGGCGGTTTACACGACCGCGAAATAATACACCTGGGCCTTTTGAAGCAATTAATTCTAACTTTCTCGCTTCCCCAAGCACTGGCCTTAAATCCGACATTTGTATCCCAAATTCAGAAAGATATTCTCTCAATGGCTCAAAAACAATATCTTCTTTCTTCCAATTTAACATCATCCTGACAGAATAGCGATCGTTGAATTGCCCTTTGCAATCTAATACCCCCCTTATGAATCCCAACTTCATCAAATTATTAAAATCTATTTTGGGTGCCCGTTTAATCGGACTGCCATCAAAATCTGTGTCAAATATTCCAACAACATTTTGAAAGTAGCTGCCTATCATCGTGGACCCGACTCTAATCTTTCCAGTAAGTGATGCGTTGAAGTAGTCTTCAGTTACCTGAAATAATTCTGATAATAATTGCATAACGTGCTTTCTTAAATATATTGGATGTAAGTTATTACCAAAACTAATTCTACTTACAACCATCCCTAAAGTAGTTGGAGCAGTTTCAATTTCTCCACTGGAGCTTAATATTATTCCAGATAGCTCTGCAGCATTTTCATCAGGCTTTCTCAATTTTGGCACATAACTAACATCATTTTCTCTAGTTGCCCTCGCAAAATACACCTTTGGGAAATTTACAGATGCATAACCTTCCCCTGCAAGTTCAAACAGTGGTTCACCGCCCAATGAATCCCAAACTCCTGATTGCACTAATGTATCCAAATGGTTGAGCCCGTTGCGCTGCAATGCCATCTCTATTCTGGCTGTATGCACGCTTGAGATAGTTTTGGCCATCTCTCTTCTGGATAGGGGCCTTCCATGAGTTAATGCATATTCATAAACAAATTTTAAGTATTTAATTATAAAGTCTTTTCTGACTATTTCTGTCTGTGCCACTGGTGCCCAAGTTCGTGTTGATTTCACGTCCCCGCCGACACATTCAACTGCCCCGAACTGCCTAAGTGTTTCTTGGTACAGGCTCCAGGCTACTTTCGCATTTCTTAGTGCATTTTCATAATCATTTCCAGATATATTTTTCAATACCATATTTATAAGATAGAATCCTATTCAATTTAAAAATATTTAGAAATTTATTACCTAACAGTTCATCTAATAATTCTAACTTTTGTGTCCTTGAAATTATTTTAACTCACAACAACCTCAACAGGCAAGTCCTCTATTTTTGCTTTCCCAGAAATAAAGTTTAACTTTTCAAAACCAATAACTTTTTTCGTCTTTGGATCTTTCTTCAAGATAACTTCCTCTCCAGTTTCCTCACTAATTACTTTCCTTGGCTTTTCAAACCATACGTCCAATGTGTTTCCTTCCTTGTCAAAAAATACCCTTATTTTCTGTTTCATTTCTAGATTATCTCCTTATCAAACTTAATCTCAA
The DNA here is from genome assembly GCA_964559395.1 of uncultured Methanosarcinales archaeon. Lineage (GTDB taxonomy): Archaea > Nanobdellota > Nanobdellia > Woesearchaeales > GW2011-AR4. The sequence continues at coordinate 620 of CAZLGX010000181.1, read as the reverse complement.
GCGAATTTGAACTTAAAATCTTGACGCTGTCAATTACGCCCTCTTTAACACCATATTCTTCAACCTTCTTGGGCAACAATGCAGCTATTGAAGAGCCAACCTTGATTATTTTCCTCTTGCCCTCAATTTTCTTGTTGGCTTCCTTTAGTTTTATCAACTGTTTAGTCTGCTCTGGAGTGAATAGAATTTCTCCGCATTTATCACATTTCATACATTCAATTAAAAAACTATCAACTAAACATCTATCCAAAACAATATTTCCGCCGCATTTGCAAGTGCTTGTCTTCATTTTCATTCACCTTAGTATTTTCCTTTCTTTTTATTCACAGTTACTATTTTTATGAAGTTTACCTGTTATAATATTTGATTAAAACCATTATAATATTCAAGCTTTACTATTTTACGAGTTCGTCTAATGAAAACGACTGATATTGTGCCATTGGACTTATTGCCTTTCGTTTAATCTCAATAAATTAAACAAATTTTTTCTTCAAAGCTAATCTAAACCAATTTCTCAACTTCCTTCAGCGCATCATCAACGCTAATATTCTTCATGCACTTCTGGTAATCATTTGAATTTCTGGTGTACAAGCAATCAGGCACCTGTCCCTTATGCACAT
>CAZLGX010000180.1:0-2640 GCA_964559395.1 uncultured Methanosarcinales archaeon | reverse complement strand
AAGGCTGAGGCCCGGGTTCGAATTGCGCAATCAAACGATTCGCACGCATTTCCCGGCTCGCGCATGTTTTATTTTCTGCGCTTAATTATCCTTTTTTCAGTCACAATAAAATCAACTGGAACATCATGTCCTTCTCTAGGAATTTTATCTACTACTTGAAAATCAAAGCATAATCCGATTTTAACTGCTTTAGTAACTTTCCTCAAAAATCTGTCATAATATCCAAAGCCGTATCCTATCCTATGCCCTTCCCTGTCAAAAACAATTCCAGGCACCAAAACCAAATCTATATTTTTATAAGCAATCTTCATAATTTCTATAGGCTCCTTAATCCCAAACTTACCGCTTATTAGGTTGTCAAAATCTATTATCACAGATGGCTCAATTTCATGCTGCATGACTTTGGGAATGACTATAGTTTTGCTTCTAAATGAATTTCTTATCATATTATGTGTATGAACTTCACTATTAAAAGAGACAAAAAACATAACTGTTTTTGATTTGGTATATTGCTCAAGACCAAATAAATTGCTTTCAATTTTTCTGCTTCTTTCTAATATTTCTTCATTTGACAAAGAATTTCGCAGTCCTATTATTTTTTCTTTAAGTTGATTTTTCATATAATGGTAAAAATTAGAATATCTAATAAAAATCTTTCTAGTGCTTGCCCAATAAGTCTGCTGTTCCTGCTCCTAACGAAGCCAAAACAGAAGTTACAGCAATCTGCTTGAAAAAACCATTTAAATCCTTTAGATTCGCCATATTAAACAAAAAGAATATTGCTGCTACAACAACTATAGATGTAATGAATATAAAAGTGGCTCTTTTAGGCAATATCCCCAATAATCTCTTCTCCTTAATTTCCCTGTAGCCAGTCTCATACATAAGGACAACTATAAGCAAATATGAAAATAAAAGAAGGACAACAGCTCTTGCTGTTGTAATCTTATCTGCCAGGACGCTCCCATAAATAAATCCAAAATGCGCAACCACTCCAATAAAAGCGCCTATGATGCCTTTGTTTAAATCCTTCAAGCTGAAAGCAGTTAATGGCTTTGTGGTAACTTCCTTTTCGATTTTCCTTTCAAGCCCTGCCACTTTTTGCGTTTCTTTTTCAAGCTTTTTCTCTTCCCTTGCAATCTGGGCTTCTTTTTGCTCTATTGATTCTTCCTTCTTTTCAACTTCTTCGATCTTGCGCCCTACTTTCTTTTCCTCAGAGAGAATTTCCAAATCGTGCAATGCATCTTTCAAGGAGACTTTGGGGATTTCATGCTTTTCTGCTGGCTCTATTTTCTTCGCAGGCTTTATCTGCTTTGCTTTCTTAGTCTTTTTCTTAGAAACCGGCTTAGCTTTAGATTTGCCTCTTTTTTTCGCCATAGGGATTGATTTTTATTTTTTGTATATAAAGTTTTTGATTTTAATGGCCTAAAATATTATTCATATGCCTCATTCTTTTTTCAATCAATTTTTTAGTTCCAATATCTTCTCTGTGGAAAACCTTTCCTTTGACTGATGTTGCTGCTACTTCTGCAATTTTCTCTGCTTTTTCCAGATTTTCTGCAATTCCCAAGCATGCAATTCCTCTTGAAGAGGTCATATACAAGCCATCCTCTTTTTGGTCTACAGAAGCATAATAAAGTCTTGCATCTTTCGGCATTTTTCCGACAATTATTTTTTCATTTTTTACAGGATTGTCAGGATATCCCTCCGGAACAACATATTTGCACACGGTTGCCTTATTTTGGAATTTTATTTTATTTAATTGTTGTTCAATGATTGCCTTGCAAATTTCAACAAAATCTGTTTCCATTACTGGAAGGACATTCATCGCTTCAGGATCCCCAAATCTGGCATTATACTCAAGTAATTTTACGCCATCTTTTGTTTTAATCAAGCCAGCGTACATAACTCCTTTGTAGGATTCTCCTGTTTCTTTGTATAAGGCTTCAGCGGCTTTTTTAGTGATTTCCAGCCCGTCTTCAACATCTTGTTTAGTTAGAAAAGGCAATAAATGGTCTTCACAACTATAACTTCCCATTCCGCCGGTATTTGGCCCTAAATCTCCAGAAAAAGCCCTTTTATGATCCTGTACAGGAGGTGTCGCAATAACTGTTTGTCCGTCAGTCAAGCACTGCAATGAAAATTCTTCTCCGTCGAATTTTTCCTCGACAATAACTGATGGGTGGGCTTTCAATATTTCATAACAGTAGTCTAATGCTTCTTTTTTTGTTTTGAAATGGTCTCCCTGCACCTTTACACCTTTGCCCCCTGTCAGTCCGTCGGGCTTAATAACACATTCATTTATTTCATCAAGAAATTTTTTTGAGTCTTTTATATCATTTTTATTGAAGATTTCAAATTTTGGATTTCCGTTTATATTGTATTTTTTCAAAATGTTTCTTGTAAATGATTTGCTTGTCTCCAATTGAGCAAGATTTTTTGTCGGTCCAACTGATGGGATTCCGATGCTATTTAATAAATCCACAATGCCATTTTCCAAAGGGTCTTCAGGACCAATGAATGCAAAATCAGGTTTTATTTTTTCCGCAAATGCCTTTATTTTTGCCAAGTCATTGTAGTTGCCTGATTCAAAATCCTTGGATAAAGATATAATGCCCGGGTTTTTTGATTTTAAGTAAG
>CAZLGX010000179.1:0-2684 GCA_964559395.1 uncultured Methanosarcinales archaeon | reverse complement strand
ATTTCCTGTATCTTGACATGCCCCTTATATTATTATTTTTTAGAAAACTGTCCCAATCGTAAATGCCATTGTTCCAGATTATCCGCTCTACTTTATACCCAATTCTTTCCAGGAAAATGAAGGTATTGGTAATCATCTCATTACGCGCCGGGGACGGGACTTTCAAAGTTCTTTTTTTGAACCCGCGACTTGCATGCGAGTCGCTCGCATGCTCGCGACATGTCCCCCGTCAAGGACCGCCTATGCGGCTTTTCTTTATTTTAATCAAAAAAATTATAGAAGAGCTACTTTAAATATCCTGTGTCAGCAAATGTCCACTGCTACTAAGAAATATATAACCTACAATATAATATATGGCTTCATCTTTAGTCTTAACGATTCCTCAATATTCTTCTCGTCTTCAGAATTCATGTAAACATGCTTCTTCTTGTGCTTTTCGTACTGCTTGACTTTAGCCTTCATAACTTTTTGGTATTCCTTAAGATAATCATAAGGATAATGATCTATATACAAGTCCAGTTTAGGCAGGTAGAAAGTGGCTCTGAAATCGTCCTTGTCAGCCCATGTTGCCATGGCATTATACTGGAACAATAGGTTATTGTCAAACAGGAAATTAGCAATCATCATTTCAGCTCTTGTCTTAACTAAATGCCCCGTCTTAGTCTTGAAAGTGGGCTCAGAGCTTTCCATCCTCTCCATTATCTCAGAAGCTTTTACCTGTATTCCTTTTTCCCTTTTTATTTCATCAAATAAGGAAATGCCCTCTTTATTTTCATAATTCTTGTTAATATTAATCACATTATCAAATGACTGCACTGCCTCTTTTACCTTGCCAAGCAAAACTTCCATGTGTCCTTTATTGTACCAAGCCTCAACATGATTCCTGTCCAAGTCAGCTGCGTTTGTAAAGCATTCATGAGCCATTTTGATGAAATTCTTTTTCTGGTCATCTTTTTTGTATTCTTCAACTATCTTGTCGCTTACCTCATAGTCAGAATCCATTGCAATCCTGTAAGCGCCTGCCTTGTACCTTCCTTCAACAAACATTTTTTTCCTGTAGAATACGCTGCCTTTGCCCATCAAAGCCCTTACCTTGTTTTCGTCTTCAGCAGCCTGAACCTGCAAGGACTTGTCAAAATGTGCTATAGCCCGGTCAAAATCATCCAAGTAAGAATTACAAGCAGCAATGTTATAGTTGCACTTGAATAGGAATTCAGCAGCGTTCTTGAACAAATTTTCTTCATTTCCTTTGTAAGGATAAATTTCCAGCGCCTTATTGTATTCCTCGATTGCAGTCTTGTATTGCTTTAACTGCGCAAGCCTGTCTGCCTCTCTCTTGATTTCCTCGGCTTTGCGCATCTCCTCTGTATCCCTGAATGACTCCAACTGCTCCTTTTCCTTTCTTCTTTCAGCCAGTTTTTTCTTTTGGCTGGCAAAAAACCTTTTTATGTGGTGTATTACCATTTTAAAGTCAATATTTCAGCTATAAGGATATATTTAAATTTTATTGTTTTGCTGTGCCCAATAAACAACTTTAAATAGTACCTAAATAATTGGCCTTGAGATGGACAAGAATAAATCTCTTTTATTAGCGTCTATTATATTTATTTTAATGGCTCTAGCACATTTGGTGAGAGGAATATTCGGCTGGGAGACAATTATTTCAGGATTTAAGATTCCAGTGTACCTCAGCTATTTGGCTGCCATTATTCTGGCGTATTTAGCTTGGAATATGTATGATGCAGGCAAAGGGTAGCTCAATTACTCCAACCATATGCCCTAATATATTCTTGCAGTTCTTTATTGCCAATAGATAGTGGTGGAAGCCATTCTCCAATATAAGTCCTTTGCCAAACAGCGTCGCTTTTATCTCCTAATGAGGCAAATTTATAGTGATAATATTTCACTCTTATGTAATTTGGCGGGTTTTCCGGAAATGGGTTATTTGCAAGTAAGCTCAAAGTTTCTTTATCATTATGCAATAATTTCCAAATCATATGTATAAGCCATGGATTGTGCTCGGGCCTTTGCATTGCAGCAAACCAAATCTGCCAGTCAATTCTTGGCTGGTAAGGTGCAATTATTGGGGGGATTCTGTAAATGTCTGTTGGCTTTCCCTTAAACTCATATGCTTTCCATTCAGTTTTGGATGTTATAATTTCATCAGTTGTACCTTCCACAACTAATTCTCCTCTGAATTTTCCAACTGCTCCAAAAGCGCCATAAGTATTCACCAAATGCAGCCTGTTGAATGAAGTGTTCATTATTTGGCTTGAAGACATAAGGTTTTGAATTACAGGAATGCTGAGCCATGCTATTATTATTACTAACGGAAATGCTGCAATATTCTTTGATATAGAAATTGGCTTATGCCTTGTATTTTCAGCCTTGCTTGTTAGCCATTTCGGCAGTATTTTCCTGAAAAAATTGTCATCAAAGCAAGCAATTATAGGAACAATGGTAATCCAGTTGAGGAAAGAAAAGTTGCCGCTTGAAATAAGGATAAACTGGAATGAAATCATTAAAACGCCCGCAATATAACGCAAAACTCTTGGAGAGAAAATGAAAAATGGAACAATAAGCTCGATAAAATGATTCCACAAGACTCCTAATTTATGAAACCAATTAGGCATGAAATGAAAGTACCTGCTTAAAGGGTTTGGGATTGGCTGTGTTTCGTAATG
>CAZLGX010000178.1:0-2693 GCA_964559395.1 uncultured Methanosarcinales archaeon | reverse complement strand
TCTTGAAATTTTCTGCAGCCATTCTTACTTTATGCTCTGAAATCTCAATTGTAGTAACCTTTCCATTATTCTGTTTTGCTGCTTCTGCGAGCCATATTGTTGAGTAACCATTGGAAGTTCCAACTTCGAGTACATTCTTTGATTTTGCGATTTTCACAAGCATATAAAAAAACTGTCCTGTTTCCGGCGGTATATTATGAAAGCCTCTATTATTTTGACCAAAAATTTCAAGCTCGTTAAGCATCCTTCTTGTTGATTCGTTCATCTCTAAATTGTGCAACTTAGCTGACTTTTAAAATTTGTTATTTTTTACTGCAGCTTGGTAAATTTCGAAATATTTAAATTAAAATATGTATTAACCCAAAAAAATGGACGGATATTCACGAAGTTTAGAAAGAATAAAAAGTTATACAACCCGAGGATTGGAAGAATTCTCAAGGCATCCTGTTAGTTATACCACAAATTCTATTAGGGAATTAGTAAGAGATAATTGGGATCTTGGAGCTGCGGTATTAGTAGGTACTGCTCTCGCAGATAAAGATAGTCAGATTTTTGGGCAATATCGTGAAGCCTTAGGAATAATTTCAAGTGCTGCTACTGTAGCTGGCGCTGTTTCAAGAGATTTTGATTTGGCTTCAGATAGATATCTTAAAAATACGGCTGTAATATTGGCATCATATCTTTTTTCAGAAAATGAATTTATAATTCCTAAGATTGTAGCTGTACCTTTTGTTTTAGGGGCAATCGCTATGGAAAGGTTAAGGAGAAGACGAAAACAAGAAATTCTTAAATCACAAAAAAGCTCACCATTAGAAACTGAACTCATTCATTCCGACACAGCCTCCACATGAGCTGTTCTATATTCTTTATTATTCTTCATAAGATGGTAAAATATTATTGTTCCAAACAATGTTATAATTGCTGACGACACAAAAACAAAAGTCAAGCTTGATGCAACCATAATAAGTCCTGCTACGATAGGACCAACACCAGCGCCAATTCCAAAAGCAGTATTAAATATTCCCATAACAGAACCCATTCCTAATTTTTTCCCGAGCTTCGCAGTTATCGCGCTTCCTGCAGGTATTGAAACAGCTGAGCCAAAACCCATCAGCAGATTTAATGCAAGCAGTGAATAAAATCCTTTTGATAAAGGCATTAGTAACAGCGCAACAACCATCATTAAAGTTCCAATTATTGTCATCATAATTTTGTCTTTTCTGTCAGCAACAATGCCAAAATATCTCTGAAAAATAGACGATACGACAAGGTTTGCGCTTACCATAAACCCTATCTGGAATATTGTAATATTAAGTTTTTGAGCAAGCAATGGCAAAAAACCCATTAATGCTGCAATCCCATAGGCATTCAATATCCTAAAAATTATCATTGCCTGCATAGTCTTGTCCTTCATTATTTCTTTTATTGAGGAAGGAATGACTTTTGTATGCGCGTTAATCTCAGGGAGCATAAAAATTAGTAGCAACAAAGAAACGAAGCTTATCGCACCCATAGCATAAAATGCGACATTCATGTGCCAGATGTCATGCAAGGCTCCCCCAATTATTGGGCCAAAAGCCATGCCCATAAAGAATGATATGGTAAATGTTCCAAGATACTTTCCTTCCTGGTTTTTTGGCGCAATATCGCCTATGTACGCCATTGCTATAGGTAAAACCATTGCAGATGCTAAACCATGAAAAAATCTTATGATTATGAGCGAATTAGTTGTATTAGCCACTGCATAGAAAAACGATAAAACTGTATATCCCAATAATCCTATTAGCATTATGTTTTTTCTTCCCCTTAAATCCGACAATCTTCCTATTAGAGGTGTGAATATCGCTCTTGATAAGGCGAAAGCACCAAAAATTAATCCTATAAAAAATCCGTTTGCCCCGAGGCTTTCAGCGTAAATTGCCATGAACGGCTCTATTATTCCAACACCAAGCATTGTGGCGAATACAGCAATAAATAAGACTGTAAAAATTCTTTTTTCCATGAAATTTGGAGAATTTTGAAGTTTTTAAGAGTTATTGTTTTGCTAATTTATTTACAAGCTCAAGAAGCTGCGGAAATTTCTCAAACCCAGCTTTTTTATTTAGATGCCCTCCATTATCGATTATGTGCAGCTCTGCATCAAGCAAAACTGAAAGCTGCCTTGTAGTTTCTATTGGTATATACTCATCGTTGTCAGAGCCGATTACAAAGAAACGCTCGCAATTCTCAATTATTTTATTCCAATTAAAATTTTTATCAACAAAACTTTTATTCAATTCCTTGAATTGGTTATCTAAAAGCTCGTGATACCCTGCAACCAAAATTGCTGCTTTTATCTCTTTGTCAGTTTGCTCTAAATAATTGAGAATGAATGCGGCTCCCAAGCTGTGCCCAATCATTACTGTGCCATAATCAATTTTTTCTTCATCTTCTTTTAAGACTTTCATCCAGCTTTCCAAAGACTGCCCTATCGGCGTTGGAAATCTAGGCACAATCACTTCATATCCTTCTTTCTCTAATTCTTTCTTTAGCCAAGGAAACCAATTTTCCTCTGGGTGTCCATATATTCCATGGAATATAAAAAAGTTCATTTTGTTTTTTTAATTAAAATCATCTCCTAAAAAAATCCTTCAGTGTTATCTGCTCATCCCTCTTCGAGCTCAAATAAATAACCTGTCCTTCTCTGCTGCCAT
>CAZLGX010000177.1:381-2710 GCA_964559395.1 uncultured Methanosarcinales archaeon | reverse complement strand
TTCTCTTCTTCTTCTCTCCAGAAATTTGTACACATTAGCATGAGTCGAGCCCCTAAGCAAAGATTCAACCGCCTGTCTTGCAATTGCAGCTGATTCCGGCAACCCAATAATGCTTATTGTCTTTCCAAATACAGAGATATTACATTCAGTAAGCTCTTCAATAATCCGCCTTGATTTTCCCTCTTTTCCTATTACTCTGCCTTTTAGCCTCAGCAGAGCATCCTTTGATTTGCCCACATACTCTCTTAAATCTACAACTTCAAAAATATAGTCAGGCTTTAGCAATAATTTTGATATGTCTGGGTTGAATCCTCGGCCAATCGCCTTGATAATTTCTCTTGCCGTGTATAATCCAAGAGCGTCTTCACCTGAAACAAAAATATCACCTTCTTTTGAGTCTATATTCAATTTTGTATTTGTAGCTTCCTCTATTTCCTTCTTGACGCTGCCTTCCTTGCCTATTATTACAGCAACCCTGTTTTTAGGCACCTTTAATTCGTAAGAATATTCCATCATTTTACTTATTGAAATTTTATATTATTTTTAAGTGTATTGATTTAGTACATATAATCACAAACGGGTTACCTCCTTGACTTTGCTTACAGAGGTCGTTCTCGTTTTTTTAATATTTTTACTTTAATGAGTCATTTTTTAATGATTATTTTTTATTGTTTTTTTGTTAATTTTCAATCGTTATTGGGTTTTTGTTATTGCGTTTCGCGCTTAATTCTTTTTGTTCTACTTGCGCTGGACAGTGACATGTCGATAAATGCTTCGCATTTTCGATCATGCTCGGATGTCAAAAATGCTTGGCATTTTTGAGCACACTCGTAAATCTCTGATTTACGATGAATCTACGATTTCCGACATGCGAGTGAGCTAGTCACATGCGAGAGCTCACTCTCGCTCGCTCATTTACCAACTCGCTCACATTTCACGGCGCACGGCATTAATAATAAAAATATTTTAAAAAAATAAAATTATTTTCCAGTTATCATTTTCTTAACTTTTTCCTCATCAACATTCAATTTCAATTTTCTGAAAAAAGTGCATATGTTTCTGACATCTCGCACTATATATTCTCTTGCCCTTGAGCTTTCAAGCGTTGTGCACTGCGAAAAATCAATAAAAACTGGCTTTTCATTATAGTTTAATATGTTAAAAGCGGACAAATCAGCATGGACTAAACCAGCCTTGTAAAGCTTTTTCATGTTGGATATTATTTTCTCAAAAAAATCTTTAGGATTGTTGGGCAATGCATCTTTAAGCTTTGGCGCTATAAAGCCTCCATCGCCTATAAATTCCAAAACCAATACATTGTTGTTGAATGTCAAGGGTGTTGGCACACTTACATTAGCCTCTCTCGCCTTAATAAGATTTCTGAATTCTCTTTGAACCCATGCAAAAATTGTGTTCCTTTTGCCGGCTTTAAGGTTGGCTATTCTTGGATCATCTTTAATGTAGTCCCTCATTCTGTTGAAATCGCATGTCTCAAGCCTGTAAATCTTGACCATAACTCTTGTGCCGTCTTTTTTCAGGGCAGAGAAAACATTGCTTTCCTTTCCTATTGAAATTGGACTTTCTAGTCCTTCAAAATGCCCTTGTGTTATTAATTTGTAAATAGTTCTATTTGTAAATTCATCAAAAACATCATGCATTGTCTTGAATTCTTCCTTTGGCTTGGATTTTCGCATATAGAAAGTACAGGAATAGAATCTATATATAAACTATCTTAGATTATTATTTTCCGAGAGCTATTAAAACACTTTTAGCTACTTCGGCCAGCTCTGCCCGTTCTAAAGGCACTAGTTCTCTCAATGGAAAATCTACTTGAGCAATTTGGTGTGGTAAATTACTATAAGTGTCACCACGCCTTATAAATCTGGCGAACCCAGAAGAAAGTGAAGAAGTATCAACAAACATAGGATTTGTGTTAGACTTATCTGTAAATGGGTCTTTGTTAAATTGATTATATATGGGGTCTGCCGCCCCGAATAAATAAAAAGTCCTCGGTTCTCCATCGGGTTGTCTGAATTCCCTTAGAATAGCTAAAAGATAATGAACCATGTTAGTATGTGAAAATGAACCGCTATTTAAATTTTCTCTTTATACCACTCTATAATAGTTAAACCACCGAAACATTTATATATTAGTTCTATTTTATAGTAGTAACATAAACGTTGGGGAGAAATCTTATCTACATAATCACCTCTTTTTCCCTAGCAGGGCTTCGCAAGAGGCTTTGCTGGGGTTTTATTATGAAAATTCATTGCTCGAATGGACTATGGAGAATAGACTTTCTGTTGCAGTTGTCGGAATCTCAATAAAT
>CAZLGX010000177.1:0-371 GCA_964559395.1 uncultured Methanosarcinales archaeon | reverse complement strand
CAGGGCTTCGCAAGAGGCTTTGCTGGGGTTTTATTTAATAATTCTTTATCGTCCCTATGTTTCTAATTGGTAAGTTGTGCAGTTCACTTTAAGCAGAAGGCATGAAAACTTCAGGTCACCATAGCGCTTCCGTTGCGTCCGATTTTGAGAGAATAAAAAATAAACTGAGTCCAATTGAGTATGATGTTTATTTCTTCCATTGCGCTTGGCTAAGAATTCAGTAATAAAGTCATGGTGATAATTTCTATATTGAAAACAAATAACCCACTATATATTATCTAACAAAGATTTATATAGATAGGTGCAATCCATAACATAAAGCCCGTCACGAGAGTACCAAATGGAGCTCACGACAAAGTCAAGCAATGAGC
>CAZLGX010000176.1:0-2713 GCA_964559395.1 uncultured Methanosarcinales archaeon | reverse complement strand
ATTCCTTCATCATCAAATATAACATCAACAGGCCTGCCTAAAACATCCCCATCTTTTGTAAGCCAGCCAGTAGCAAAATCCTTGACTTCTTTTGTTTCCAAATCAATGCTCACAACTTTATAGCCTGTTTTCTCTTTTCTGTTCCATGAGCCGTGGTAAGCAACAAATAAGTCGCCTTTATAATCATCAGGAAAATTATTGCCGAAATTAAATGCTAATCCTAAAGGCGCAGAATGGGCTTGTATATCAATAAATGACGGCTCTTTGTTATTGCAATTTGTATTCTTAAATTCTGGATCAACTATATTTTTTCCATAGCAAAATGGCCATCCATAATGTTTATCTGCTTTTATTATATTAATTTCATCAGGCGGCAAGTCGTCTCCTAAGAAATCTCTTGAGTTTTCAGTTGCATAAATCTCATTTGTCAAAGGATGAAAAGTAAATCCAACAGCATTTCTGATGCCTCTTGCGTATGGCTGGCATTTCCCATCTAAGGTGCATTTAAGTATTGAGCCTCTTCTTATATCATCTTCAATGCAGTTATTGCAGCTTGAGCCTACGCTAATGTACAAGCTGCCATTATATAAGCGTATAGTTCGCGTCCAATGGCCGCCTTTGGGCAAATCAACTAAATACTCAATTGTAGCTTTGTCAACTATAAAATCTTCATTAATCTTTGCTTTTATTGCATTGTCCTCATTTGCAACGTAAATATATCCATTAAAAAAAGCAATTCCGTGAGGCTTATTCAAGCCTTCAATCACTTTCACGACTTCGTCAGCTTTTCCGTCTTTATTTTTGTCAGGCAATGCAACAACTATTCCAGCGTTTGGTATGCTGGCAAATAAGACGCCATTGTAGAATTCCATAAATCTTACGCCTTTGTTGGGGCCAGGCAGATTAAAGCTTTTTCCTAAGTCGTCTGCGAAAATGCCTATTTGGAAGGCATTTGGCAATTTAATATTTTTTAAAATAGTGTGATTTTGCGCTTCAGTATTATTTGATTCATTTCTCATTAAAAAAATCAAAATGGTTATTAACAGAATTGTAAATATTGCCGCAATTACTTTTTTGTTATAATTTTTCTCAGCCATCCAGTTTTGAATGACCCTGTTTTATATAAAGATATTGGAAACTTAAAATTACTGCAAAACGAAGAGTTGAAATGCGAGAGCCAGTGCAATAAAGCAAAGATGCAATACTTTTATATATTGAATTGACCTGCTTTTTTAATATGGAAGGGTCCGAGGACGGAAGACGAAATGATGAAGCTATTTTAAGTGCTATTTCTCAAGGAGTTGGATTTAGAGACATTGAATTAATGTGGCAGCTTGCCGGACAAGGGATACCACTTGCAGAAATATTGGATAATCCTGGAGAAGAGCTGCATAATCCAGGTATATACTTGCCTTCTGAAGTAACAGATACAATTAGTTATAATGCATGGACTGGTTTAAGCCGAGTAATTTGTGAGGGATGGATTCAGAATCAAAAATGGCTGATGAGTGAGACTTCTGGATATGATGTAGGAACTCCTGAGACTATTAGACGCATGGTCGAAGAAAATCCTACAAATTCACGAGGTGTGGTGTATGTAGTACAATATAGAGTTAAACAACACGAAATTGCAGATTTCGTAAGATTAACATCAATTGGCTATTTACTGAGAACAAATTTTAATATGCAATTACCAGATTTAGAAGATGAGCACGGTAGAGATCAATTAGAAGGTGAACTGAGGAGGTATTGGGCAGGAAAGAATTCATTAGCTCAGCCTGCAACCCTACCTGTAACTCGTGCAGTTATTGATGACTATTGCACGACGAAACAACTAACGGGAGCTGCTGAAAGATTTGCTAAGAGATTAGGAATATAATCTTTCTATTTTAAGATCCCTTCTCGTTATTAAAAGAGTATCCTCGATTTTGTCTAAGTGTGATATCAGTAAAAAAGTACTTGAAGAAAATGGATTCAGCTCTAGAATCTTGTGAAAAAATAGAGGACAGCAAGTTTTATAAAGAAAAATCTGGAAATTATGAGTATGATATGGCGCCTAATCGAACAAGAAACCTATAATGCAGCAATGAATATGGCTATAGATGAAGCCGTTTGCAAAAGCATTGCTGCTAACGAACAACTACCAACGATAAGATTCTACAAGTGGAAAAATAATTCTGTTTCCATTGGTTCTTATCAAAATCAAAATGAAATAAATTTGGAATTATGCAGAAAAAATAATGTTGATGTTGTAAGAAGGATTACCGGTGGCAGGGCAGTTTATCATGATAAAAGAGATTTCACATATAGTGTTATTGCACCGATAAAAATTTTTGATAATAGTATAAAAACTGCCTACAGAGAAATATGCCATTGGATAATCAATGCATTAAGAGAAATTGGAATAAGATCAAGACTTGAAAATAAAAATGATATTATGGTTAATGGAAAAAAAATATCCGGAAATGCGGCAAAATTATTTGATAACAAAGTTTACTTGCAGCACGGCACTTTGGTTTATGGAATTGATTTTGAATTGATGCCTAAAGTGTTGAATATTTCAATAGAAACAGCAAAAGAAAAAATTGCATCAGTTTCAGAATTCAGAAAAACCGATCAAGAAAAAGTTTATAATTCATTAAAAAATAATTTTATAAGAAATAAGGACTTCAAAATAGAGCAGCTTTCAAAATTCGAGCAAATGCGCGCAGAA
>CAZLGX010000175.1:0-2720 GCA_964559395.1 uncultured Methanosarcinales archaeon | reverse complement strand
GGATTAGTTATCACTAAATTTAATCCGCCGCTTGAGTTTTGCACAACAAATTCATTCAATGCTGCAGTGGGTTCTTTGGTAATAAGAAATATGCGTCAGTATTTAGCGATTCGAAGTCTCAAATTTCCAATATTTCTGAAGTGTTTTTCATTCTTGGTAACCAGACTAAGACTGTTTATTATTGCGGTGGCTGCTATCAAGGAATCAGGTATGGTCAGCCCGTGGGCTAAAGAAAATTTTTTTAATAAATCGTAAGCCAGAGAGCAAATTTTCTCGTTAATATAAATAAAACTATATTGACTTAGGAATTTTTCTATTTAACTTTTTTCAGCATGATTTCTTGCACCGACAATCAGCTCCATAGAATTGATGATGGAAACACTGGCATTTTCCAGGCTTGACAAAAACAGTAAAGCCTTATTGTTGCCCTTAGAAACATCAATCAGAATATCTGTATCAATCAAATATCCAGTCATTTTTATGTTCGGCTCCATTGTCTAATTTTTTTTACATAATCTAGGCCGCTCTTTATGTCTTTTCTGTCTTTCCACATCCCAAAAAATTTGCTTTTTGCTTTTCCATTTTTTTTTAATGCTGATAGAGATATTTCTACAACTTCGCCGCTTTCTATGCCCTCAATATTCTCCAAAGGCTTAAAAACACCCTCTTCAAACTTAGCTCTGATTTCCATACAATATTATCATATATCCATATTTAAATAATTATCGCTTATCCAAACCCAACATTCTCAGCCAAGCTTCCAACCAAGAACAATCCTCCTGTTGAGTTAACGTAAGCAACAGTAGCTCCTGTATTGTTTTGCACGACAAAAGAACTTAATGTCGGGCTTAAAGTTCCCTGATTTTGTGTTAAAGAATTTTTTATCAGCAAATTTCCTTCCGGATTAGTTATCACTAAATTTAATCCGCCGCTTGAGTTTTGCACAACAAAGTCATTTACATCACCTGTTGGGGGTTCTATGTTTTGAGTTAAGCTTCCTTTTATGTTCATAGTGCCAGTGCTGTCAATTACCGCTATATTGCTTCCCGAAGCATTTTGAACAATGAATGCTCCGCCTGCAGCAAGGTTAACTGCTTGATATACAGTTATCAAAGTAGAGTTTTGCTTTACATTATTGCTTGTATCTGTAACATACAAAGTAAAGTTGAACACCCCTGCAGATAATAAAGCTGTCTTGTTGCTTACTTGAGCTGTTGTACTAGACAAAGTATAATTCATGAATATAGTGCCTGTGCTTAAATTAACAGTCCAGTTTGCACTCAACAAAGCAGTTTCATCAGTCACATTTCCGGTAAAGTTAATTACATCTCCAACAATTGGATTAGTGATGTTGAAAGTTGTGTTTACAATTGGTTTTGTTGCATCGCTTACCGCTGTTACTAAACTCAAATTCTTGTATAAATAAACTCCAAATCTTCCGCCTCCACCCCCTACATAAACTGTTTCATTTTTTGAATTGTATGACATAGCAGACATAGAACTTGTTCCAAACCAATTTCCTGTATCTGTATCGCTTAGATTATGGGTATAATTTCCAGACTTATTGTAATAAAAGAACTGACCTGTACTATCAGAAAAATATGCTCCGCCATTTTTAGATTCAAATGTTACGTCTTGGAAATCATTTGCAGCAGAAAATTTAAGTCCGCTATTAGTCGTTCCTAAGTCATGCGTTACATTTGTCGTTCTATTATAATACCCAAATATGCCATTTTGTCCTACAACATAAAAGCCATGATTTAATGAGTCAAAAGCCATCGCAACTACATCATTTGAGCCAACAAAATTCCCTACATCTGTTGCTGTTAATTCATTGGTTACATTTGCTGTTCTATTGTAATAGCCATATTTCCCAGCATCTAATCCAATATAAGCTCCTCCATCAATGCTGTCAAAAGTAAGAGCATTTACATCGGTAGTACCCATCCAGCCTGCTACATCAGTTGCACTCAAATTATAAGTTTCATTGCTTGTTTTATTGTAATAAAAAAATCTTCCAAGTCGAGTAACAAAATAAGCACCGCCATTAATAGTGTCTGTTGATATCCAAGGAATAATATGAGTTCCTGAGCTTGATGCTTTTGTTACTCTTAAATCATGCGTTATGTTTGTTGATTTATTGTAATAGCCGAAAATTGCATTTTGACCTGTTGGAATATCTCCAACAAAATAAGCGCCATCGCTTGTTTGGTCAAATGAAACAGAATATACTGGCGTTGTCCCCATCCAATTCCCTACATCCGTTGCCCTTAAATCATGCGTTATGTTTGTGCTTTCGTTATAATATCCTAAGGTAGCTTGGGCGCCAACAAGATAAGCACCGCCTGTATTGTTATCAGCAGATACACTTTGAACAGTATTTGTTCCAAGCCAATTTCCTGTGTCAGTTGCGCTTAAGTCCATTGTGACATTTATTTCTGTGCTCGTTGAAATCGGGTCTTCGCATGTTGTTAAAGCTCCATCATCTATATTCTCTCCGAGTTGATAACTTATAGTAAACTTTATTGTGTTTGCATTCAATAGCTCTTTATTAATAATATCGCCGCCTATAACATGCTCAAAGCTGTTGTTAATGTAGCAGTAAAATGCTGGCTTGAAAAATAAGCTCTTGCTTTTTAATGGTATAGTCCTTTCCGGCCTTAAATTATTGATTTCATTGCTTATATCATAATC
Organism: uncultured Methanosarcinales archaeon; assembly: GCA_964559395.1. Taxonomy (GTDB): domain Archaea; phylum Nanobdellota; class Nanobdellia; order Woesearchaeales; family GW2011-AR4. Next base: position 26 of record CAZLGX010000175.1, on the reverse strand, counting down.
AAAATCAACACTATAATCAACATTTA
>CAZLGX010000174.1:0-2762 GCA_964559395.1 uncultured Methanosarcinales archaeon | reverse complement strand
GAATAAGATTAAGCATTGAAGGCTCGCAGCTAATCGGTTCAAAAGCGACTAAAAATATTATTGAACTAAATGAAGAAGAAATAAAAAAATGGTTCAGAGGAGAAGATTTGGAGAAAGAGTGTGACAATTGTAATGGATTCATAATCATAAGGCATAAAAATGATTTTCTTGGAACTGGGAAATATGCTAATGGAAAAATTTTGAATTATGTTGGGAAGAGTAGGAGGGTTAATGTTGCTTAAGATCTTTTTGTTATAGCTTGAATATCGCTTAATATTCTAGCAACCAAATCTGCATTTATGTTTGCGATTGCTTTGACAACCTCTTTTTCTGTATCAGTTAACGGCACTACCAACTTAGACTGCGACATCAATTTTGCAGCTACAGCCAAAACTCGACCTATATCATATTCTGTAACTTCTTCCCTAATAACAGATAGAGGTCGCATCTTCGAAACACCTGCGCCATTTGCTGTATAACCTAATCCATATGGCGACGTATATAATCCAAAATTAATTTCTCGCGGTTCTAGAAATCGACCCCGAATACGTTCATTATAACTTTTTATATGCGTCCAATCAATTTGCGTCATTAACATATCATCAACTGACTCAGTCAACTGTTGTAAGCGTTTACCGCTTACCTCACCTCTCACAAATGCATCTACATTAGGTGGGAGAAGTAGCTTAAACGTATTTTCATTAATTTTGTATCTATGTTTAGTATTATAAACCATATTAGTCTCGCTCCTTATTTACGCCTTATATATTTTATATAAATTCTAATTTAAGAGGTAATATATAAACTTTTCTGTTATTACTTCTAAGAAGTGATAATTAGACCTTTAAAATCGCGAAGTGTCCTAACTTAAATATGATCATACCTTCATTAAATCATCTGCCAAAACATCAATTTAGTGTTTGATGTAGTCTGAAAAACGAAATAACAATGATATCTAATCTGTTAAAGTTTGGAATTTGTACTGTCAGTTTCCAGAAATAGAAGTTAACTTTTATATCTAACTGATTTTGTAAATTGAGGCAATTGCCCACTTCTATCCATTTCATCAACTTCGGCTCTCATCCTTGTTGTATCTCTTCTCTTTTGAGCAACTAGTTCCCAATAGTCTGGCATATATTCCATGATACCATCAAGACCGCCTCTGCCGTCCCGACCAAATGTAAAGAAAACATGCCTTCTTGGATCATACTCATTTTGGTCCAATGGGACGAGACCGCCTTGAGCATCACTAGCAAACACCATTCGAAATCTTGGCAATACTTCTGTAAAATGTTTTGCACCTGCATAAATTCTCAATCGGTGATCTCTAAAAAAATCCAAGAGCCTTATATATTTGCGACCACCGCCATCATCCAAAAGCCAATCTTTAAAAGACCCGTCATTTAATGTAAGCCTATTAAAATAAGTGCCTTGAAGCCTGCGCATAATGTCTTCTTCAACTCTAGGTCTTGATGCTTGCGCCGCTTCATCATATGTTTCGTACAGCTCTATTGCAGATATTAACAAATTTTCTGCAGTGACGCTTCTTTCATCTCTGCTCAACAATGCCAATCTAAACAATCTTTCGGCCCTACTGCCAATATTACGAATAGCCTCTTGAGCATATCTATTGAAGGTTTCGTTGGAGTAATTCAAGGCTGGAATACTATTAACTGCCGTTCTAACTCTTTCAGCTGTAGGCATGTAAACAGGCTTTGCCCTCACATTGCCGTATCTATTTCTTAATTCATCACCTACTGGACTTCTTTCTCCAAAAGCTCTTTCTATTAGCGACATTACAGTTTGATCAAGCGAAGGGCCAGTCTCTCTCATATTCCTAACTCCATCCGCATCTTTTATAATCATTCTTCTAAATAATTGAGCTAAATCTTCATTACCCTGTCTGGAATAAACATGACCCATAGAAATAGCATATGGTACTTCATTGGAAATTCTCGTCAAGCCAAATACAAGTCTGATAGCCTTGCCTATGTCTCTTTTTATATGATATCTTTCGCTACCTCTCACATTTGAAGGAATATAACTTTTTAATTTTTGCGCCCTTCCTTGTAATATTTCATATCTTGTTGTGTTTATCTTTGCTTCAAGGCTTTTTCTTAACTGGTGATCTACTGAATTGTTTGGTCCGGATGTTAACGCGTCTTCCCATTGCCTGAGTTTTGCTGTTACATTTTCAGCATCTTCTCCCATTTCATGTTCTTGAGTTGCAATATGTAGTACGAAATCTGGTGGAACTCCTGCTTTCATCGACATTCTTAAGATTTCCTCGACAACACCGGCAATATGAGAGAAAGGATGCAAACCGCTGTATTCCCGAGGTCCTGAGGATTTTAGCACATGTTGTACGTCTTCCTCGGATCTGTAAGCAATTTCCAATCTTGGCCCTGATATCCAACCAGGAAAACGTTCCAGGCTTTCTCGAAAGAAATCTGAGTCATAGATACTACTGATTTGATATCCATTAAAATCTACTACCACCAACCCGTTGCGAGAAATAGTTGATTTATAGGATGGGATTAGGGCAGTTGGTTGGGATTTTGTTCCTGGGTTTTCTCTAGATTCTTGTCTAAATAAGGCTACTACAGCAGCTCCTCCTACAACAGCCGATAAAAATCTTTTCAAATCGTCTTTTGACATTTTGATTTTTCAGTATAGTTCATTTCTTTCTTTAATATAAGAGTCTTCTAACTCTTCACCTCTTTCCTTCTCAAGAACCTAATTCAAAGCCCCTTATGAGTTAT
>CAZLGX010000173.1:0-2784 GCA_964559395.1 uncultured Methanosarcinales archaeon | reverse complement strand
GAAAATAAAAATTTTAAATACTATCTGAATGAAACAAAGGAACATATAAAAAGCAACAAAGAGCTTTTAGAACTTGACAAATTGGATGAAGAATATATTAAATCTTATTCTATTTTGTATTCGACAATTTTAAGATTAAGGGGGGTTTTTATTATAAAGTCTATTTTAAACAAAGAAAATTTTTCAAACAAGAATTTTAAAAAATGGTTAATAAAAGAAGGAATTAGCAATAGTGAATTTGAGCTATGCTATTCTGCATATAGAATTGTAAGAGACAATATAAAAATAAAAAATACAAAAATCAAAATCTTAATTGCAGAGAAACTATTAAATATACTGGAACAAGAGCTAAAGTATATAGAATTTAAGCTTTATGGTAAATCGCAAAAAGAGGCTGCAAAAAGGCATTGAATCGCTAGACAAACAAATTAAACTGCATGAAGATAAATTAAAGAAAGCGGAAGAAGAGGACAACATTGAGCTTGCTAGTTATTATAAAAAAGAGATAGAATCAAAGAAAAGAGACAAAGAGGAAAAACAGAGAATGTTGGATAAAGGTGGCTGATTATGGACGCAGCACTAAAAGAGACAATAACCAAATACGCATTGCAGAACGCAGTAAAATTCAACGGCAAAGCCAACGTAGGGGCTGTTATAGGAAAAGTTTTTGCTGAAAATCCTGAATTAAAAGACAAAGCACAAGAAATTAGCAAGGAAGTTGCAAAGATAGTTGCCGAAGTGAATAAGTTAGTAATAGAAAAGCAAGAAAAGAAACTTCAAGAATTAGCGCCAGAACTTCTTGAAAAAAAAGAAAAAGAGCAAGAAAAAGACATTTTCGCTTTCTTAAACATAAGGGAAGGCCAAAAAGTAGTTACAGCTTTTCCTCCAGAGCCGAGCAAATATCCCCATATAGGGCATGCAAAAGCCATACTTGTAAATTACGAGCTCGCAAGAAGGCATAATGGAATATTTATTCTGAGATTTGAAGACACTAATCCGGAATTGGCGCAGGAGGAATTCTATAAGATTCATTTAGATAACTACCAATGGCTTGGTGTCAAGCCTGACAGGATTGAGCATGCTTCAGATTACCTGAAAGAAATGTACCAATACGCTGAAAAACTGATTAAGGAAAATCATGCTTATGTTTGCTCTTGCAAGCATGAAACGATAAAGGAAAACAGGAGGAATGGAGCAGAATGCGAGCACCGATACCAGCAGCCTGATAAAAATCTAGAATTATGGCAGGAAATGTTTAAGGCAAAAGCCGGTAAATACGTCTTAAGGCTGAAAGGTCACATGCAAAGCACAAACTCTGCCCTTAGAGATCCTGTTATGTTTAGAATAATAGATGATATTCATCCAAGGCAAAAAAGAAAATATAGGGTATGGCCAACCTATGATTTTGAAAATGCGATAATGGATGGCATTGAAGGCGTAACCCACAGGCTAAGAAGCAAGGAATTCGAATTACGGAATGAGCTGCAACGATTAATACAGACAATGGCAGGCTTCATGGAAACCCATATATATGAATTTGCAAGATTTAATCTTGAAGGCGTTGAAAGCTCCGGCAGAATCATAAGGGAGAAAGTACAGAAAAAGCAATTAATTGGCTGGGATGATCCCTCCTTAACAACAATAGTTGCGTTGAAAAGAAGAGGCTTTTTGCCAGAAGCCATAAAAGAGTTTGTTCTGTCAACCGGGTTGACAAAAACAGAATCTGTGCTTACCTGGGATGATTTGATTGTGCACAATAGGAGACTTTTAGATGCAAAATGCAACAGATATTTTTTTGTTGAGAATCCAAAAGAGATCAAAATTGAGAATGCGCCTGAACAGGTTGCTGAATTGAAGCTGCATCCTGAGTTTGAAGACAGAGGCAGCAGAAAATTCAAAACAAAAGACAGGTTTTACGTTGCAGAGAAGGATTTGAAAGAATTTAAGGAAGGAAAATTAGTAAGATTAATGGATTGCTTGAATTTTAAGAAAGTAAAAAATAAATTTGTTTTTGATTCAAAAGATTATGAAAAATATAAGAAATCTGGCGACAAAATAATCCATTGGCTGCCTATGCAGAAAGATTTGGTCAAAGTTGAGGTTTTGATGCCTGACAAAAAATTAGCGAAAGGAGTTGCAGAGCCGATTGTTGGAAAGCTAAAAGAAAATGAGATATTACAATTCGTTAGATTCGGATTTTGTAAATTTGATTCAAAGGAAAAGGATAAATTGAAGTTTTGGTACACGCATAATTGAATCAATATGATAAATCTTAAGTATATATTTTTTGTTGTAGGCTTATTTTTTATAGTAATACTTATTCTACTATAGGATTGGTTGTCAAATAAAAAAGCAAAGAAATCCACAACTAAACACAGACCTGCCATGTATATTTGCCCTAAATGTAAAAGCACGGACGTAAAATTTGATTGGAAAAATGCGATGTTGGGCAGAGCTCTAATTGATTCGTATAGTTGCAATAAATGCGGACATGCATCGAGGTTTTTTCCAAAAATAAATTGAGTTTACATATTTCAAAATCAGCGTCGCGAATGATATTCTGTTTTACAGCGCCAGGGACGGGATTTTCAATCCCATGATGACGTTTGAACCCGCGTGACGTCCTGCGGGACGTCAACCGGCTCTGAACCGGTCGCATTGACCAGATTCTGCCACCCTGGCTGTGCTGAATGGAAAAGCTTATATAAATGAATATATTTTAAGGTATTCTGCGGGACGTCAACTGGATCTGAGCCTGGCATTGTCCAGACTCGGCCATTTTCT
>CAZLGX010000172.1:0-2792 GCA_964559395.1 uncultured Methanosarcinales archaeon | reverse complement strand
ATTGTAAGATTTTTATTATTGTCTTGAGTTGTATTAATTACTGTTGTACTAAATGTTATATTTGATAATGTAACTGCTTGAGTTATATTAGCACTTCCAACAACATGCAATGCTTGTCCTGGAGCTGTCGTTCCGATGCCGACGTTGCCGGACGGTTTTGTTAGCATCAAAATCACACGGTTATTTCTAGTGTCATCTTATCATATGTAACCTCAGGCACAGATTTTTTTCTGATATCGTATATTCTATCTACTTCCACAAAGCCCAGTTGTTCTAAAAATTTTATGTCTGTATTTACATTTTCTGGTGTTCTATTTACTAGCTTAGCAAGTTCGTACATAGATTTTGGTTTTTTATGTCTAATAATTCTTAATAGTTCCAATCTTTTTGGCGTTAAAAATTTCCTAAGCTGGTCTAAAGACTGAAAGCTAATGCTATCTTCTCCTAATTTTTTGGCTTTGCCCATGTCTATTGCTCTTAATTCGCCTTTTATTTTTTCCTTAAATTCCGCTGTCTTTTCTATATATAACTTAAGTTCTTTTGCTTTAATCATTTTTATCACCTGTGTTTTTTTCAAATTCTTCAACTAATTCAAAAAATTGTTTTGATGTGTCCTCTAAACCCTTAAATTTGTAAGGTTCTTTTTTATTCAAATAATGCCTGTGGTGTCCTTCGTTATTAAAATTGTCAAATGCCATTGCTCTTTTGTTATTGTGCACGAATGTAAATGAATATTTTATTCCTTCTGGATAAAATTTCGATTTTGGTACTTTCCAAGCTACAATCTCTATAAGATTGCTTTTTTCAGTTATCAGCCTCCTTTTTGGAATTATGGGTTTAGCCATTCTATATATTTATTATAATCATATATATTTGATTACATCAAATATATAAACCTTTCTATTTTTTCTTATAAACAGCATGCAATGGGAAAAACTCATAGTAATTATTTTCGTCAAACCAGTGACATGGCGAGCGAGGCATCGCGAGCCTCGCATGTCAGGCATTTGAAGTCCCTTAAAGCTAGCTTTGTTCTTGATGCCAACGCTAAAGCGTATAGGGTTAGTTGCTTGACTGCCTCTGTTTTGTTGGCATTTGGCTTGTAGTCCAAGATGCTTATGAAGCCGTTTCTTATCTGGAGCAGGTCAATATGCCCGATTATCGGAGTTCTGTAATTTTCCAGATTTATGGAAAAATCTCTTGCTTTGAAATATTCTATGTCGTCATTTGTGAGGTAAATCGGAATTTCTGTTGCTATAGTTGTCGAGTCGTTGATGAGCATGAAATTTTGTATGGCCTGATGCCTTTGCTTGTTGTCATTCGCAGTTTTCAATGCTATTTGCGCTAATTTATTTGCCTGATTTTGCTTTTCTATCTTTATTGCAGGCAAAGTTTCCAGCTTTAATTGCGAAATTCTTTGTTCATTGCTGTTCAGCTCTGATTCTATCCCGCGCTCTGCCAAAAGTTCTTTGCCGAATATGTGGTGGGGGAATTTTTCCGTTGGGATTTTCTGCAGATATTCTTTTATTGGCAGGAATTTTTTGTTTTCTTCTTCCTTGGATAACAGCTCTAGCTTCGCTTTATGGAACTGGAATAGGTATATTTGCTGGTGGAGCAAAGGCTTCCTGAAAATAATATTTTTCGGACTGTATAATCTTGTTGACTGTTTTCTCAATCTTGCAAAGGTGCAGATTTCCTTATATTTATTGAGCCATGAAGAGATTGCAGGCAAGGTAGCTTCTAAATTGAGTTTTTCCTTTGTCTGCTGCAATGTGTAGCCCAAATTATATATTGAGATGGCTTTCAGGATTATGGCGATTGGGTAAGTTGTATTTTTTGATTTGTTTTGTGTGAAGATGTATTTGCATGCTTTGCATTGGTATTGCTGCAGTGTCTGGAGCTTGTTTTTTCTTATGCCTTTTTTGACTGCGATTTTTGAATTACATTTTGGGCATTGGGGTTGGTCGGCTTGCGGCATATCTTTTGGGCTATGTAACGGATATTTAAATATTGTGCAATGAATTTTTAAAATAAATGTTAGCGGCTGTGTAATGAATTTTTAATATTGGTGTGTAACGGATTTTTAAATAGAGTATTGAGTTTTTCTGTAATTTTAACTTATTTTAGGAAGTTTAAGGGTTTGTTTTGTTTGATGAAAGATTAAAAAGAGTTGAAATTGTAAAAAAGGGAAGAATAGATTATATTTGAGGCAACGTCGGCTTAATTGGGTGATTTGTAGGGAGTGGTATTATCCGAGCCTTATGATAACCGAACCGTTTGCGGAACTGATTGTGAGGTTGTTATTGGTTGTATTCAGGACTGGCGCATTGATTGTGCCGTTTGTTGTGATTGCAGCTATATTTGATGTTATATTTACATCTAATTTTGCGTTTGGTGCAGTCGTTCCAATGCCGACTTTGCCTGAACTATCAACTCGTAGCCTTTCTACCCCTGCTGTGCTTAAACCAAATTCATTGGCGGCGGCTCTGAAAATTCCCGTATCACTATCATCGGTAAAGGCGAACGTTGGTAATGCCGCTGTCCCCGCGCCCACCGTAAGTAAAAACGCTCCTGTTGCCGGGGCTCGCACGCTTGTTCCATCCATATCCCAAATGACCGCACCTCCGCCAGAGACGCGGATTGTGTTTGCGCCAATATTAGAAAATCCAGTATCTAAATCACCAGTCCAAGTAAAAGAAGGGGCTGTTTCTGAACCTCCAGTCGCTTTGATTACAGCCGAACTTTGGATATTACCTACAACATCTAATTTCTCTGCAGGGCTCGTTGTCCCA
>CAZLGX010000171.1:0-2792 GCA_964559395.1 uncultured Methanosarcinales archaeon | reverse complement strand
TATTTTTTCAGGCTAAGGCAGGCGATTGTCAAGGACCATGAGGAAAAAATAAATGACAGCTCGTTCCCATTAAAGCCGCAAAGGATAATCTATGATATAAGAAAGGCATTGGCAGATTCTGATATTGTAATTTCAGATGTTGGCATGCACAAGATATGGACAGCAAGAATGTACAAGACTTATGAGCCAAATACCTGCCTGATTGACAATGGATTATGCTCAATGGGAATTGCATTGCCAGGCGCAATTGCAGCAAAATTAGTTCATCCTGACAAAAAAGTAGTTGTTATCTGCGGCGACGGCGGCTTTATGATGAACTCCCAAGAAATAGAAACAGCGATAAGGCTCGGATTAAGCTTTGTCATTATCATATTCAATGACTCAAAATACGGGATGATAGAATGGAAGCAGAGAATACATCACGACAAAAGCTATGGAAATGAATTCATGAATCCGGATTTCGTAAAATATGCAGAGAGTTTCGGGGCAAAAGGCTACAAAGCCCAAAAAGCCGAAGATTTTCCAAAAATGCTGAAAGACGCATTGGGACAAGACACAGTATGCATCATCGATGTGCCTGTTGATTATTCCGAGAATTACGAGTTAGTCAGAAAATTAGGGCAGGAAATTTGCCCTGTTTAGGATTATTATGTCTTAAAATTAGTATACTATTTTCTATAGTGATATACAAAAACGTAACATTTAAATATAACTTCTTAGATAAATATTGGAATTTTCAACTATTTTGTCAAAAAGAGGTGTCTTGATGAGAAAAATTGTTATATTTAACCAAAAAGGTGGAGTTGGCAAAACAACAACTGCTGTAAATTTGGCTGCAGGGCTTTCCAGAAACAATAAAACAGTACTTTTGATTGATTTGGATCCCCAAGGCGATATAAGCGCTTGCCACAACACTGAAGCTAAATACAATCTTTATCACTTTTTAATGGAAGATGCTGAGCTGCAAGAGTGTATAAGCAAGCTCGGCAAAAATCTTGATGTTGTGCATTGCGACCATAAACTTGCCGAAGTTGAGAATTTTATAGCCAAAGACAAAAGCCATATAAGCTTTCTTGACAAAAAATTTGATTCGAAGTTTGATTATGAATATGTAATCTTTGACTGCCCGCCATCTTGGCGTTTGCTGACAAAAAACGCATTGTATTATGCAAGCGAAATTGTAATTCCATGCTCACCTGATGTTTTAGGCTACGACTCTCTTGAAAAGACAATAAAAAGGATAGCTGAGTTAAACATGCTCAGCGACAGAAATCTGCTTGTAAGCTCAATTCTGCCCACATTGTTTGATTCAAGAAACAAGATATGCAATGAAATTCTCCAAAAGATGAAAAAAGAATTTACTCCTTTGATAGTCGCAGAACCTATAAGAGTAAACTCGAAGCTTAAGGAGGCCCCTAAGGCCAAGATGTCCATTTTTAGCTACGATAAGAAATCTACGGGCGCAGAGGATTATTGGAAATTTGTAAAGCTGGTTTTGGAGAACGAGTATATGTATGATACTAACATTCCAACCGCGCAAAGAGAAAAGGCAATTAAGGAATATTACTTGAATGGAAAGAAGAGGGAAATGGTGATTGTTGGAAACAAGATTACATTTGGATTTAAGTTTGTGCCAAATGTCGGCAATGCAATAAAATCTCATTTTATCGAGACAAAAAAAGCAAAGAAGGCGGAAAATGCTTAGAAACATAAAATACATTATTGCTGTAATTATATCCTTTTGGTATTTGGGATTATTTTACGAACTGGACTATTATTTCTTGAAAAATGCTTTTTATTTAATAAGAAACTGGGCTTATTAAATGTCAACAACAATTGTTGCCTTATAGCCGCTTTTTTCTCTCGTCAGCGTGAACATGTGCATTGTAACTGCTTTAATATCGTTTTCCAGGTGCTGCTTTTGCGGGTTTATTGTGTCCCCTTCAATGGTTGATTTTAGTTCATATTTTTTATTTATTTTGCCTTCTTTTATTATGACCTTGACTTTTTTGAAAACCATGTATTTTGAATCTTTTAAAAATAATATTTCAGATAGGAAATCATACAATAAATTGTCAATTTTTTCATTCTCTAATTCAAATTCTATCTTGTGCTTTGCATCTATTGTCTCGATATCTGCACTTAACTCGAAAATAGCCATGGCAGCATTTTCAAACACTTCATTGAAATCCTTTCCATAAGCCTCATAGGCAATGTCTGCCAGCGCAACATCCTCGAGAAACTTGTATTTCATAATAGGCTATAATCATGATTGATTTAAAAAGTTAATGCCCTTCGAAGAGTATACCTACCATCCATATCAGCATAATTCCTAAAACTAGCATCATTAATTGCAGCAACGATTTTTTTGCATCTTTCTCTTTGTGGATTTCAGGAATCAAATCAGTGCCTGCAATGTAAACAAAACCTCCAATTGCAAAGGACGCGATATATGAGTGCGAATTTTCCATAAAACTTGCAAAGAAAAAAGTGACAAGCGCGCCTATGACTGCAGTAAGCGCAGTAAGGAAATTGTATACCAAAGCTTTCATTTTTGAAAATCCCCCGTAAATAAGCACGGAAAAATCTGCTATTTCCTGCGGAATCTCGTGGGCAACTATTGCTATTGTGGTAACAATGCCGAGTGCTGTGCTGTTCATGAAGCTTATCGCTATTACAGCCCCGTCAAGGAAGTTGTGTATTCCGTCTCCTATGATGTTAAGATAAGTAAAGCCATGCACTTCCTCATGCTCATACTCGGTGTGATGATGGTGCCAGTGCAGGAATTTTTC
>CAZLGX010000170.1:0-2810 GCA_964559395.1 uncultured Methanosarcinales archaeon | reverse complement strand
TCTCAACAAGCTCTCAGAAGAGCTGAGGCTAAGGAAATACTCAGCACAGACTGAGAAGGCTTACTCTTCTATTATTGGAAACTTTATAAAGTCCGGATTGGCGCCAAGAGAATTTTTATTGAAACATTCTGACAAAAGCAGGTCGCACATAAGGTCGGCTTATTTTGCATTGAAATTCTTCTATGAATCTGTTTTAAATCAGAAATTTGATGAAAAGCTCCCACTGGCAAAAAATAAAGGAAAGCTTCCTTTAGTTTTAAATAAAAATGAGGTAAATAAAATGCTTGAATCAACTCTAAACCTCAAGCACAGGATGGTTTTGATGTTTCTTTATTACACGGGCATAAGGCTGAATGAGGTAGTTAATTTGAAGTGGGAAGATATAGACTTCCAGAGAAATGTGATTCATCTTAAAACAGCCAAGGGAGAAAAAGAAAGGGTAGTCTTCTTTCATGATAAATTGAAAAATTTTATTGAATACTTCAATTTTAAAAAAGAAGGCATTGTTTTTGTTTCCAATCATGGAGGTAAGTACGGCAAAAGAACAATTCAGGCGATTGTGGGGAGTGCGGCAAAAAGAGCTGGCATCAGCAAAAGGACCACCCCTCATGTTTTAAGGCACAGCTTTGCAACACACCTGCTTGAAGCTGGAGCCGATATAAGGCATATCCAAAAATTACTGGGGCACGCAAATCTTCAAACCACGCAGATTTATACGCATGTAGCAAATAAAGACATTAAGAAGTTGGCTAAACTTTTATAATAACTTGAAATGATCGGCATAATTTCAGACACTCATGAAAATGAAGCAGCGATAATAAAAGCCGTAGATTTATTTAGAAAAAGAAATGTTGATTTGGTGGTGCACTGCGGCGACATAATAAGCCCGCCTGTGCTGAAAAATTTTGAAGGCCTGAAGATGAAGCTTGTTTTTGGCAACAATGACGGAGAAAGAAATGGCTTAATTAATATGTGCAAAAAATTTGGCTTTGAAGAAATAAAAGATGAGCTTGAATTTGTGTACAAGGGAAAGAAATTTTATGTATATCATGGCACTGACCAAGAGCAGCTTGATGATGCAATCAAAAGCAATAAATATGACTATGTGTTAACAGGGCACACTCACTTGAAAAGAGACGAGAAAATAGGTAAAACAAGGGTAATTAATCCAGGAGCTTTATTCATGGCTTATCCGTATACAGCTGCATTTCTTGATGTTGATAGTGATGAATTGGAATTCGTTGAAATTAAGAGGAATTAAAAGTGGAAGATTGTATTTTTTGCAAGATCGTGCAAGGCAAAATACCTGCAGCCAAGATTTATGAGGATTCCTACGTCTTGAGCTTTCTTGATATCATGCCAGCAAATAAAGGGCATTGCTTGGTTGTTCCAAAAAATCATGCTCAGACTATGGCTGAGATGGATGACAAAGATTTGGCAGCTACAGTTTTGGCAGTGAAAAAGGTTGCAAAAGCTTTATCTTTGGCTTTTGGCAATGGAAGCTTTAATGTAGTAATGAACAACGGAAAAGAAGCGGGCCAGATTGTAAATCATGCGCATATGCACCTAATTCCTAGATTTCAAAAAGACAGGCTGAGGATCAAATGGAGTCATCTGAAATACGAAGATAATGAAATCAAGGAATATGCCGAGAAGATCAAAAAATTTATTTGATGTCAAAAATTCCAATATTCTATAAGAATAGTGGTTTATAGTATCGCACAAAATCACTGGAATTTTTGAGCATGCTCAAAAACCACTTATAATTATTGTCTAATTGTGGTTTTTGACACAGCAATATTTTTAAAACACACATTTTTCTATTAGCATACGCCGATGTAACTCAACCTGGCAGCTGCCAATCTTAATTGGCTCGCTGGGGACTAGAGTGACACTCTCATAAGTCGCTTAGAAAGGTGTTCGTTGGGAGTTCAAATATACTCACTGGCATTAGTAACTTCTGGTGGGTTGTTGAAAGTCTCCCCATCGGCATTTAATCAATCAAAAAATTTTAATAAAGCAAAATTATCCATTATTCAGGTGGTTTTTCATGGAAATGAACACTCAGAATCTAAAATTAAATATTGGCGACAAAGCGCCCGACTTCAATCTGCCTGGAGTTGACGGCAAGGCATGTACTCTTGATTCTTTCAGAGGCAAGAAAGTTTTAGTCATTGCCTTCATGTGCAACCACTGCCCTTATGTGCAGGGAAGCATTGAGAGAATAAAATCAATTCAATCAGAATTTGGCATTAAAGGCGTTCAAGTTGTAGGAATTAACTCAAATGACGAAATCAATTATCCAGAAGACAGCTTTGACAAGATGATTGAATACGCTAAAAACAAGAAGTATAATTTTGTTTATATTAGAGACGAAGACCAGAGTGTTGCAAATGCCTATGGCGCGCAATGCACTCCAGAATGCTTTGTCTTCGACGAGCATAGAAAGCTTAGATACCATGGCAGGGTTGATGACAGCCCAAAAGATGAAAGCAAAGCAACTGTAAGCGATTTGAGAAATGCTGTTGATGCTTTAGTCCATAACCGGAAAGTGCCGATTGAACTGACGCCAGCGATTGGATGCAGCATTAAGTGGAGATGAATTAGTAATTTGTAAAATTGAAATTGTGAAAATAGACGCATTTGTAAAATAGATTTATCAAATAATGGCATATAAAACTAGGGTTTCAACTTAATAGTTACCTTATCAGCAGATTCTAGCTGCATATTGACTATTTTACCTTCTTTCCCAACACCTTCAAACTCTATGATTTCATTAGGTATTGTGGCAGAAAAACTATTTCCTACTT
>CAZLGX010000169.1:0-2842 GCA_964559395.1 uncultured Methanosarcinales archaeon | reverse complement strand
ATTAAAATTTTCAACAAAGCACAAAAACTTAAGAACAGATGGGACGAAGATTTAGCACCTCTGCTATCGGAAGAAGCGAGTTTTAAGGAAGTTATCACAACGCTGGCAAGACATTTTAAATTAAAAGAAGAAAAGGACAAAAGAAAGCTTAAGCAATAACATGAGAAAACTAGACCGAACCGACAGAAAAATAATTTTGGAATTGGACACAAACGCCAGAGCCACCTTCTCAGAAATAGGAAAGAAACTGGGAATAGGCAAAAATAATGTTCAATATAGGGTAAAGAGATTAGTTGAAGACGGCGTAATAAGAAAATTTGTAACACAATTCTCATTAGGTACTTTAGGTTTGTTTCTTGGAAAATTTTATCTTCAATTATCTGGGTTTGGTAAAGACAAAGAAACTGAAATATATGCTTATTTAATCAATGATAAAAGAATTAGCTGGGTTGCTAAATGTGAAGGAAGATGGGACTTGATGATTGGGTGCTATGTTGAAAATTTAAGTCAATTGAATACAATAAAACAAGATTTTTTCAAAAAATATGAAAAATATATTACCTCTTATGACGTAATTTTTCTTGTTGAGGGGCATACATCACAGAGAACTTATTTATTAAACAAAAAAACTATACCAAAAAAAGTAGAAAAGTTTATCGGAAAAGAAAGAATTGAATTAGACGAAAAAGATAAGCAAATTGTTCGCTTGATTGCAAATAACGCTCGGTTTAATTATTTGGATATTGCGCAAAAAACTGGATTAAACATAAAGACTGTGCAAAGAAGAATTAGGGATTTAGAGAAAAAGGGCGTTATACAGGGTTATGTTACATTTTTAGATCCTCATAAAATAGGTTATAATTTCTTCAAATTGTGCATTTATCTTCAGAATTATGAAACAAAACATGATTCTTTCCTAAGATACTGCATGGAATTGCCAAATGTAATACACGTAATAGAATCCCTAGGTCCATGGGAGGCAGAGCTTGAAATAGAAGCAGAAACTTTAGAAGATTTTTATAATTTAACTCATCAAATAAGAAATGATTATTCTGACATAATCAAAAAAACAGAATCAGTCATAATCTCAAATGAAATGAAGCTGGACTTCTTCCCTGAATGGTACTAGGAAAATAATTCAAAAACGAAAACTATTTAAATGACTTACTCTACGAAAAGTATTAACACAAAGGCTAAGGGGTTCTTTTTGTTTTCCCCAATCTGTTTTCGGGGGTTTATGGGAAGAAAAGGCAGTACTATTCCTAAAGCGTCTGTTGCTAGGATACTATTCAAAGCAGGAGCCAAAAGGGTTTCTGATGATGCGGTATCCACACTTACTGAAAAGCTTACTGACATTGCAATTACGATTTCTAAGAAAGCAAATGACATATCAAAGCATGCCGGCAGAAAGACAATTCATGAAGGTGATATCAAGCTGGCTGCAAATTAAATTCAAAAATATTCTAAATTTATAAATCCGAGACCAATGAGCTATCCAATGTTAAATGGGTGCCCCCCATATATCTGCAAAGGCAATCACAAACGGATTACTTCCATAACTTATACTTATAGGAGTCGTTTAAGGATTTTTTGAATTTATAATTTCGTTATTGCCTTTTAAGAAAATCTTTTAAACAGAATGTATTTCTATTTTATTTAATGGGCCGGTAGTTAAACCTGGTAAAGCGTTGCTCCAGAATAATGCGCCCTTGGCTAGGGTGATTAAATGCAATTAACATTTAACCCTCAAGGCTCCGGGTTCAAATTGCTAAGCATGAATTTCCCGGCCGGTCCATTTTAATTTAAAATGCCATTCAAACTAATCTACACCGCAGACCTGCACGGAAATTCGGAATTCTACAAAAGATTGCTAAATAAAGCCGAAGACGAAAAAGTTGATGCGATTGTAATTGGCGGAGATTTATGCGGCAGAGATGGAAACAGCATAAAAGAAAAAATTGAAAACCAGAAATTATTTCTTGAAAAATTCATGATTCCATTGTTCAAAAATTTCAAAGCTAAAAATAAAAAATGTGAATTTTATGTAATAATGGGCAATGACGATTTCAGAATCAATTTTGAAGTTCTTGAAAATGCGGAAAAAAAGAAAATCCTGAAATCAATCCATAAAAAATCAGTCAAATTGGACAGAAATCTGAATATTGCTGGCTACAGCTTTGTAAACCCTACACCTTTCCGCTTAAAAGACTGGGAGAAATTCGAATTTGAAGGAGACAAAATACCGCAGCAGTTATTTTTTGAAGAGATACGAAGCATTGAAAAAGAAAATAAAACCATCAGCCTGGATTTAGATAATCTAAAAAAATTATCAAATCCTAAAAATACAATTTATGTAATTCATGCTCCGCCATATAATACCAAGCTGGATATAATAACAACAAAAGTCCATGTAGGAAGCAAAGCGGTCAGAAACTTTATTGAAAAAGAACAACCTCTACTAACCCTTAATGGCCATATCCATGAAAGCCCTCAGATGAGCGGTTCTTGGCAAGATAAAATTGGTAAAACAATTTGCATAAATGTAGGCTCTAGTTATCCTGAAGATAAATTGAATTGCATTATTATTGATGTTGATGATTTGAATAATATTAAATATTTGGAAGTGACTTGAAATTTACTGATGATTTCTGGATTTAACTTATAGAAAATTCTTGTTAAGTTCTTTTCCCGCTACGAAGTTCGGGAAAATTGCGACCGAAGAGTAATTTTTTGGGCTAAAGTTCGTTTTAATGAGCGAAGCGATACATCAAGAACCATAAGCAAGGCGAGAAAACCCTGTGAAACCGAAACATTTATATACTTTTAAGTGAACACTTGTTCA
>CAZLGX010000168.1:0-2861 GCA_964559395.1 uncultured Methanosarcinales archaeon | reverse complement strand
TGCTTGTATCATTGGAATGAAAATGAGTATATCGCCAGATTTTTAGGTGTTATTACTGCTAACTCTTTTTGTTTGTTACCTTTTGCTTTTATAAGATTATACAACTGCGGCTTATTTATCGTGATTTTTTTATTAAACTTATTGTTTAATCTTATTGTTATTCTAAGTGGTATCCTATTCAGCGACTCTGCAACAAAATTTGCCGTTTTCCCTTTGGTATTGATTTGGAAACTTAAATTATTTTTAATTGATTTTATGTATTCATTTTTTTGAATCCATCCGTTAAGTCTAATCTTATTTCCTTTCATTTTTCCGCAGTATATTGTAGGAAATCTGCTGTATTTAGGCTCTTTATAGAATACCTTATTGGATTTAATTTTTAAAAATTTTATAATTTTATTTTCTAATTGCCTGTAATTACCTTCTCCTATATGCTTGTACAGAATTTTTCCGTTATGAACTAGGATCTGGGTTGGCCAGAAATTTACTTTTAGTTTTTTTATTATTCTGCAGTTTTTATCAATCACTACCGGAATTTTTATGTCGTATTTTTTAACTGCATTGAGGATATTTTTGCTTTGTTTCTCAAACTTCCATTCAGGAGGATGAATAAGTATTGTTTTTAATCCATGTTTTCTATACTTATTATCCATCTTTTTAATGAAAAACAGTGATCTTAAACAATTCATGCAACTGTAAGAAAAAATGTCAAGCAAAATGAGCTGAGTCATTTGAAATATTTCTTGATGTCCACGTTCTTAGTTATATAAGCAGCCAGAATGAGCTTTATTGTGTCGCCTAAAATGAAAGGCAGTACCCACCCGATAAGAAGGACATTCCAAGTTGGCGTCGGCTCTACAACGAATCTTGCCTGTAAAACTCCCATTAAATAGATTATCAGAGTGCCGGCGAACATTGCAAGTAATGTTTCACGCGACATATGACTTGCTTTTTTTGCGTAGAATACAAGCAAGCCAAAAAAAAGCAGGCAGATTATGCTCAAAAAAGCCACTAAAATTCTTGCATTCCCGGAGATTTTCTCAAGAAAAGGCACTAGGCCGATCTGGAAGAGGGAATCAACTGCGACTATTGCAACTAAAAGAAATATCACAGCAAACGAGAAATACTTGACGAATGCATTTAATTTTTTCTTTTGCAGCATAAAACCTACTACAAAAGCAGCAACAGGATAGCTGAGCAGATATCCTCCAGTTGGTCCGAGCAATGCGGCAACTCCAGAAGATCCACCGGCAAAAACAGGCAATCCAATTGCTCCCAGCATAAGATAAATTATCATTGAAAGAGCGCCATAATATGGGCCTAGCATAGCTCCGCTAATCAAGACCATTAATGTCTGCAAAGTTATTGGAACTGGAGTAAATGGCAATGGTATCCTAAACCACGCAACAGCTCCTGTCAATGCAGCAAATAAAGCTGAAAAAATCATACCTTTTAGCTTGTTCTTTTCCATAAAATCACCTTATTCAATTATAACTAAAACATCGCTTCTATTTACATTATCATCTTTTTTTACTTTTATTTCTTTAATTGTGCAGTCCTTTGGAGCTGCGATATCATTTTCCATTTTCATAGCCATTAATGTGATTAGGCTCTGCCCCTGTTTTACATTATCCCCTTTTTTCACCTTGATCTCATAAATCACGCCTGGCAATGGCGCAACAATTTTATTGCCTTCTTCAACTAAGCTTTTTTTCTGCAGCCTTTCAATTGCCGACTGCTCTGCTTCCTTTTTTGTCTCAACTTCATAAAGGTCAGAGCCGCAATGGACAAATATTTTTCCCTCTTCTGTTTCTTCTACAAATACTTTGTATTCTTTGCCGTCAACTTTCACAACTAACTCTTCCATAACGGTTAGCTCCGTTAACACGCTGAGCGACAGTGACATGCGAGAATTCGATCTCGCTCACTCATCTCACTGCTTCGCTCAATCCCTCTATAAGGGAATATTTGCATGTTTTTTTGCAGGCCTTTTCTCTCTTTTTGGCATCATCATCTCAAGGCACTTTATCAAGGCAATTCTTGTCTCTTTTGGCTCTACTATCATATCTACTTTGCCAAGCTTTGCTGAAACATATGGATTTAGGTATTTCTCGGCATATTGCTCAACTAATTCTGACTTTGACTTTGGGTTTTTTGCCATATCATCCCTGTTGACGATGCTGACTGCCTGCTCTGCACCCATTACTGCTATTTCAGCATTAGGCCATGCAATAACCTTGTCATAACCCATATCTTTTGAGACTAAAGCAATATAAGCACCCCCGTATGCTTTTCTTAAAACAATGGATATTTTTGGGACAGTTGCTTCGGAATATGCAAATAATATTTTTGCTCCATGCCTTATTATTCCATTATGCTCCTGGTTTGTGCCTGGCAAATAGCCAGTAACATCAACTAAATTAATTAAGGGAATATTGAAGCAGTCGCAAAGCCTCACAAACCTTGCTATCTTATCAGAAGAATTTATGTCCAAGCAGCCGGCAAGAACTTTTGGCTGAGTGGCAACAACACCGATTGCATTTCCATTCAACCTGGCAAAACCTATAACTGCATTTTCTGCATAATTTGCATGCACCTCAAAGAACGATCTTTTGTCAAATATCTCAAAAATGGCTTCTTTTATATCATAAGTCTTTTTAGGGTCTTCAGGGATGATGTCATGCAATTTTTTTGTCTCTCTTGTTTGGCTGTCAGTCAAATTGTATGGAGGATTCTCAAGATTGTTTGATGGAAGATAGCTTAATAGCACTTTAATTATGTCAAGGCATTCCTTTTCATCATCTGCCATGAAATGTGCCACTCCTGATTTTTGGCTTTGAGGCATAGCTCCGCCAAGGCTT
>CAZLGX010000167.1:0-2871 GCA_964559395.1 uncultured Methanosarcinales archaeon | reverse complement strand
GCCTGCTTCTGGTTTTTTGAGCCTGCATTTAATCTAGTTGACTGGTTAAAGTTTCCATAAGGCACCAGTGAAGTGCAATACCCAAGCATTGCCAAAGGATTAATTTCGAGATGTGTGTGTTCCGGCGTCAGTTCATTCTCAAAAAATGCAACTAGCGCATTTTCTTCTTCTGCTGCATCCAAATATTCCATAATGCCCTGTCTGACCAAATCAGACCATGAAATTTCATTTTTTTCCAATTGTTTTATGTGCTTTTCTGTGAGCAATGGAACTCCATCTCTTACTATTATCAAAGGTCTTCTGGCTCTTCCTTTGGAGCTTTCAATGTAAACCGCATCAACCTGACCTTTATAACTAACGTTAAGGTTATCTGGTAATGATCCTTTTCTCCTATCTTCCCTTATTTTCTGTACAAACTCCACAGGATTGTCTACAGTTCCTACAAATTTGCTGTTTAGGTATACTTCTGCCATTGTCAAAAACCTCTGGTTTTTGGTAATGTTCGGATGTCAAAAATGTTTACATTTTTGAGCACACTCGGAAATTTTCAATTTCCGATGAATCTTTGATTTCCGACATTCTATCTTATAACCTTCAAGTTCAATGCCTTCAATGATTTCAAAATTTCCTCTTCATTTGACTCTGATGAGATTGTGCACAGCAACGCAAGATTTTTTCTTAAGCCGATGTTTGTCCCTTCTGGCGTCTCTATGGGGCATAACCTACCAAGATGTGTTGAATGGAGCTCTCTTGCCTCGAAGTTTTCCTGCGAAGCGCTCAATGGGCTTACTACTCTTTGAAGGTGCGATAAAGTCTCTAGATAATTTAATCGTTGGATTCTCTGGCTTATTCCTTTTCTGCCGCCTACCCATACTCCAGTTGCCATCGAAGAGTATATTCTTTGAGTGAGCAGCTTGTCTCTGATTATAACCTTGATAGAAGGGAATTTTCCTCTTTTCACAATCCTTTGAAAATTATATAAAAGATCGCCAATCAGAACTTTCAGGTTCAGCCTGATCAGATCAGCAAGCAAGTCTCCGCTCATCTTCAGCCTCTTGTTGGCATAATGATCCTTATCATCCGGTCCTAATTCGCCATTTGAAGCAAGAATGTATTTCTTGAGCATTTTGCATAAATTATATGCTTTGTATATTCTGTCTTCTTGTTTTATGCCTATATGGGGGAGTAAATATTTGTCAAGGATTTCCTTCATCCTCTCAACCCTGACCTCTTTTGATTGTGTGATTCCAATCTTTTTTGCTATGTAATCTAAAGCCTCTTCCTCATTCTTTATGCTGACAAACTCGAGCAGATTTATTATGACTTCGTCAAATTGCCTTTCCGGCGAGATAAATTTTGTAATCTCTTCATCTTTCAGCAATCCAAGTGCCTTGATTACAACGATAATCGGAATTCTCTTGACCCTTGTGAAAGTCAGATAGAACAAGCCGTCTTTCATCTTTTCAATTGTATGGGGTATTTTGTAAGAGCCGTATTCGGAAAATAATTTTCCTACAACTTCGCTTGGCCCTGTTGCATCTTTTTCCACTAAAAATTTGTTTGAAGCTAAGTCCTCAATTGTTATGAGGACTTTTTCTGTGCCGTTGATTATAAAATATCCTCCGGGCTCGTCTGGGTCTTCACCCTTTGATATCAATTCTTCCCTGCCCAGCTTGTGCAAATGGCACCATTTGCTTTTCAGCATTATCGGCAAGTTTCCAATCTGGGTGTCAAAGGATTCTCTTTGGACACCATTTATATGTGCAGAAACTGTTATCCATGTCGGAGCAGAATAAGTTATTTTTCTCAGCCTTGATTCCATTGGGTAAATGTTTCTTGAAGAGCCATCAGCTTCTATCATCTTCGGCTTCTCAACCCAGATTTTGTCAAGCTTAATTTTGAACTCGTCGATATTATGAGGAATGATTGTAGGAATAATCTCTTTATTTTCTTCAATAATGTTATTAAGCTCTTTTTCGATGAAATTATTAAATGACTCTATATCTGAATCTACAAAGCTCTGCTCCTGAAAATATTTGTGTATTAGAGTTTTTCCGTACTTATACATCTATCACCACCCTGTAAAAGATTGCTTCTCCGGCAGTAGGGCTTTTTCTTATTATTTTGACTGCATCGCCTGGCTTTGCTTCCAATTCTCTCAGAGCTGCGTCTGTCTTTAGTATTTTTGGCATCTCCTTAGAAGTTACGTGATATTTTTCAAATAATTGGGCTTTTTCCTTCTCGCTGAGCTTTAAGTGTTTTGGCGTCAGTATGTGCTTATCAACCTTGAATTTTGGCTTTTTCATGTTTTAAGTTATCACTTCTCCAAGCAGAGGCTTATGTAAAAGTGGGCCGGACGAGAGTTGCGTGCGAGCCGAGCGAAGTACGCTCACTCGTCATTTCGGACTCGCGACCACCTGATTAAAAGTCACACCGACCCAGCGAGCGCTAGGGCCCCAGGTGCTCTACCAGGCTGAGCTACCGGCCCATTGAGATGAATGCGAAAACACTTTTGAGCATTCTCGCGTTCAATATGAGCGCCCTGGTCGGGATTTCCAAGCGAAACGTGACAATCGCAATTTTGAACCCGAGTCGGAGCCGTTCTGCATTGGGCTGCTTTCCGCTGGAAAACTCGCTCGCTGCATGACAGGGCTCCATGATAGTTCCTGCAGCTCTGTTTTATGCCTTTTTCATGCTGATCCAGGCTACACTACCAGGGCAGGTATATGCGTGCAAAATGCATGTGAGTTAACTCGCATGTTCGCGAACAATTAGCACGCTCGTAATCGACTGAAAAAGGCATAGCAATCCCTCTCCAACAAAATAAACCATGAAATCATAGTCTTTTGCCTAAAGAAGGATTAGTTATCA
>CAZLGX010000166.1:0-2872 GCA_964559395.1 uncultured Methanosarcinales archaeon | reverse complement strand
TTCTAGGACCAACAGAAACAATGGATATCGGGACGTTCAACAAGTCCTCAATTCTCCTCAAATATTTTTTAGCATTATTCGGCAGTTTGTCATAAGCCCTTATCTTTGTCAGGTCGTCCCACCAGCCGTCAAATTCTTCATAAACAGGCTGGCAATTCTGCAATATTTTCATATTTGTTGTGAAATTCTTTATTATACTTCCCTTGTACTTGTAAGCTACGCAAATCCTTAATTTTTCAACTGTGGTCAGGACATCAAGCTTAGTCAATGCGATTGAATCAATTCCATTGACCATGACTGCATACTTTCCAATCAAGGCGTCAAACCATCCCACTCTTCTCTGCCTTCCTGTTGTTGCGCCGAATTCCTTCCCAACTTTTTGTAATTTCAAGGCCGTATTTCCAGTTATTTCGGTTGGAAAAGGCCCCATGCCGACCCTTGTCTTGTAGGCTTTGCAGACTCCCAAAACGCTTTGGACTTTTTTTGGGGAAATTCCCAATCCTGTGCAAACTCCGCCTGCAGTCGCATTTGATGAAGTGACAAATGGGTAAGTACCAAAGTCAACGTCAAGCAAAGTTCCCTGGGCGCCTTCAAAGAGAATTTTATTATTTTTATCTAAAGCATTATTCATTAAAACAGAAGTATCAGCAACGTAGGGCTTTAATGCTTCTGCATATTCTTTATATTCTGCAAAAAAATCCCCATCTCCAAATCTTTTTTTGAAAATTGTTTCATCAACAAACTCATACATCTTTAAGCCAATTCTTGCTGCCTTGTCGGTATAAGCAGGACCTATGCCCCTTGCCGTTGTTCCGATCTTGCCCCCTGCTTTTTTGTCCTCTTCAATATGGTGCGGCAGGATTATATGTGCATTTTCGCTTATCGCCAGATTTTCCGGAATTATTTTTATTTTATTTTTATCAAGATGTTTTATTTCCTGAAGCAGAACTTTTGGGTCAACAACCAATCCATTTCCAACAACCAATAATTTATTTTTATACATCACTCCAGAAGGCACCAAATGGACTACCAATTTAGTATTGCCAACCTCGATTGTGTGGCCTGCGTTATTGCCGCCATTGAACCTTGCGACAACATCGGCCTTTTCAGCCAAGAAATCTATGATTTTTCCTTTTCCCTCGTCTCCCCACTCCATGCCAATGACTGCAATGTTTGAGGGATTGTAGGATTGCTTTGCCATAAGCTAGCGAAATTGGGATTTTTATTTAAAGTTTGCGGAAAAATTTGTTTTAAGAAGTCCGAATTTTTTCTCTCTGCAACAGCCCCTTTAATTCTCTTATTCTTTCTTCTGTCAGCACAGCTTCATCTAAAGTTCCTTTTCTCCATCTTGTTGGAACTCTTGAAACATCAAATCCCATAAGATGGTCAATTTCACGCCTTACAATATCTCCTTTATCTACACAAATATTGTGGGCAGACATTAATTTAAGCATATCCACAGCATCGTCTCTTTTTTGTGCGGGCACATGCCCCAGAATTTGGGAGTAAATTCTTAACTGGCTGGGTGAAAGATCTAAAGCTGCGGTATTATCTAAATCGCAAGGAGCACAATCTAATTCATGGAGGAAATCCTCTTGCATTGATTTCGGAAGAGCCACAAATAATTTATACATTTGTTGTAATTTGTCGGCAATTTTCCTTGGACTGGCTAAAGCGCCAAAAATATCATAGGTGTCCATAATAGTTTCATCTCCCCCCATAATCTCTCTCCACGGATTAAATGTATATTGGGTATTTTGAGTTTTAATATTTTTTTTCTTAGAAATTCTAACTATTTGGACTCCTGTATATTTGTTATCCTTTAAGCCATAATAAGTGCTATTCCATACATCTTCTAATGTTGGTCTAATGCTTCTTCTGGCAACAACTCCGCCATTTACCAATCCTAATGCAAAATCAATTCCAGTTATATACCTTCCATCAGGCAAGCTAATTCCAGAATCTCTCATCAATTCTCCATAAACTGTTCCAGTTGTTCTTCTGAGTTGCAACTCTGCCATTTTAGTGTGGAATATTTATACCATTTAATAATTTAATCAAATTCTTTTCCTCCCAGCCTCCAACAACCTCTCATAAGTCTCTGCGCCCAAAAAATATCCGCTTTCAGAAAGGGCAAGCAAAGATTCTTTATACAGATTTAATATCTTTCTCTACATCTGCAAGAGTGTAATACATAGGAAATCTTTTTTCCCTTACGATTTCCAGAATTTCCCATATAGGTACCCTACCTAATTCAGCAGCTTTCATTAATGTAATTTTTCCTTCTTTATATAACTCCAGTGCATACTTTAGTCTTATTCCCTTTCCTTTGTCAAATTCTTCTGGGACTTTTGTTGATAATCGTGCCATTTTTATACACAAATAATCTAAAAGGTTTGTATATTTGAAACTTTCGGTCAGTAATTATGTTCTATATTGTAAATAATTCTATTGTTCATATTTAAGGCAGTAAAATTTATATACAACAATCCCTACCCTCATATATGGCGCAGCCAAAATATCGGATAGCAACGATAGGATCTCATTCTGCACTGCAGGTATTTAAAGGAGCGCATGATGAAGGGTTTGAAACCATTGCAATCTGCAAAAAAGGCTCTGAAAGGCCTTACAGGATGTTTAATGCCGCCGATGAGATAATATCTATCGATTCTTACAAAGAATTTCCTAAAATACAGAATCAATTGATAAAAAGGAATGCCATTGTAATCCCTCACGGCTCTTTTGTTACTTATATGGGCTATGAGGAAGTTGAGAAGCTGAAAGTCAATTATTACGGCAATAAGCGGATTTTAAAGTGGGAGTCTGACAGGCATCTTGAAAGGCAGTGGCTTGTCAATTCTGGCTTAAAGGT
>CAZLGX010000165.1:0-2888 GCA_964559395.1 uncultured Methanosarcinales archaeon | reverse complement strand
ATTATTAGTAACCAATATAAGTAACAATAAGTATATAAATCTTTTGGTACTAAACAGTAGATATGCAAAGTTCTCCTTTTAAGAAAGAAAAGATGATCCATAATAGTATTAGGGGGCTTTTAAAAAATAACCCTAAAGGCCTTACGATGAGTGAAATAGTAAGAAGCACAAAAGTTTCTCGAAAAGCTGCTGAAAAGCATTTGCAAATACTAATTCTAGAGAACGAGATATATATGAAGCAATTTGGTGTTACGAAGGTTTATTATCCTAACAATAGAATCCATCATTTTGATTTTGAGCACTTAGATTATAACAATAAGACCATATGGTTTGATATTCTAGAAAATGAATATGGAAAGTATTTGCTTATACAAAAAAAGAAAAAAATTGGCAACGAATGGATGCATGAGCATTCAATCACAATCCCATTAGAACAATGCGAACAATTCTTAGAAGTCTTAGATAAAGTACTACATTCTCAACGCATGAGCAAATTGCTTAATAAGTAGAATAGGTTTAAGGCTCAATAAGTTATATCAAAAATTGAGATGTATCTTTTTATTAAATCATCATGCAATTGCAATGCTTTTCTTCCTCTTTTTATCATAAAATCAACAAAACTAAAAGCAAGATCGTGCAGACCATTTTTTGCCGGCCGAAAGTCAAAATCTTCTTTTATGCTTAAGCCCAGATTAGCAATATTATGTTTTTTTATTGTTCTTGCCCATTCAATTGAAAAGGCAAACGCCTTTGCTTCTTCATCATGCTTATTGGGCAAAGGTCTTGTCAATACATGCCCAATTTCGTGCCCGATGACAATCATAAGTTCATCAAGATTATTTTCCCTGACAAATACCAGCTTTTTATCGCCATTGATTGAAAAGCCAAGAATTCCGTTGCTCCAGGAGCCGAATTGCGAGTGAAGAGCCTTGAAATCGTTTAACGAAAGAATATTTATAGAAATGTCATCGTGCATTTTTTCTTTCATCATCAATTCAAAAATTTCTTCCGCTATATTTTTGATTTCATCATTGTCGACAACAACTCTTGATTTTAGCCTTAAAGGGCTTAAGAAGATGTTTGGAGAAAAAGAATGATTAGTTGTGTAAGCAGAAGGATATATTTCACCAGCTTTGTAGGCTAAGAATGAATTAGCTGTTGTGTTGCCGATATAGGCACTTTCGCAATGGTTATTTCTTGAAAATTTGTATTTATCATCGACAAATCCTAAGCAATACGTTGGACTTGAACTATAGTTTCTGGAATAAAAATTGCTTACAATATATTCCAAACCGCTTGAATAGTACATTTTAGTTATAAGCCTCACTTTAAGGAAAAGTTGTTAAAATATATATGTTTATCGGAATTCTGTTATAACGGCTATAAAAGCAAAATTCAGGATTTATAGAGCTTACTAGTTTAAAAATATGCCTATTTTCATGGTGCCTAACTTTATTATTTAATTCTCACTTTTTATCATACGAATCATATTTTAAGTTGTGATTGTTGTATTAGAGCTTACAGTATTATTTATTTTAACGTTTTAGCCAGGTATTTTTTATGAGATGGTGTCTTTGGCTGTCTTAACAATTTCCAGTTATAATTATAACCCGTGCTGAAGAGGTGCTTGGTTCAGTAATTTAGTGGACAGTCTTATTCATTTATTTTCTATATATCATATATCTATAACTTCTAAAAATATTAATTCGGTTAATTCGTGTAACTTATTTTTCTTCATAAACTCTCACTTTTTACGAGTCAACTTCGCTTTTTAGATATAATTTTCTATATAGAAAATAATATTATGAGTAATCTAAATTGTATAAGATATATATTATGGAAATTATTTAATAAAATATGTAACAAAAAGATGTATTAAAAATATAATTTTTATAAAAAATGTATTAAAAAAGAAGTATAGAAATATATATGATAAAATAAGGTAAATTAACTGAATTATGCAATAATTAACTAAAATATTCAATAATTTATAATTGTACTTTTTAATAGAAAACATTAAAAATTTTGAAAAAAATCTGATCAAAATGATTAAAAAATTTACAAAAAATTTTGTTAAAATTTTATTGATTTTTCTGTTGATTTTTTTAATAAATTGCACAAAAATTTCCAACAAATCTCAAAAAGAAATTTTTATTGACAACGGAAAAGAATTAATCAAGATTAATGTTGAAATTGCCGACGACAATGAGAAAAGGGTAAAGGGATTGATGTTCAGGGAAAAATTAAGAGAAAATTCCGGGATGTTGTTCATTTTTGAAAATGAGGAATACAAAACATTTTGGATGAAAAATACTTTGATACCTTTGGATATAATTTTCATTGATAAAAATCTTGAAATTATGGATATAGAATATGCAATTCCTTGCAATGAAAATCCTTGTACATTGTATTATAGGTCATCAAAGCCGTCAAAATATGTTTTGGAAGTTAATGCAGGATTCTCGGCAAAAAATAATATTCATGAAGGCAACAAAATAATCCTCAATCAATAAATATTTAAACCACCGCGCTATTAGAAGTAGGATTTGGCGAAATGGCAGAATTCAAATGCAAGAAATGCGACGAGAAGATGCACAAAAAAGGCATCATACAAAGCGGCAACTCAAAGTATGAAGTTTACCGCTGCAATGAATGCGGCACAGAAGAGATGAAAGCAATTGGGGTAAATCCGCATTATCACCGCTGATTTCTTTTGAAAAATAAACTGATTGAAAAATGCCTGAGTTTATGCAAATAAGCGGGGCAAATCGGACAAAATATGATAAGATTTGATGATTTCCGACGACAAAATGAATAAGTGTCCGCAAATATTCGTATAATGCCCAAAGCAAGGCGAGTTTTTTCGAGGCAGCCCACGAAAAAACCTC
>CAZLGX010000164.1:0-2903 GCA_964559395.1 uncultured Methanosarcinales archaeon | reverse complement strand
TTTCGGGATCCTGAAAATGCATTGCATTTTCATGATATAATGGAATTTTTGAGCAGTGACATGCGAGAGCTCGACATGCTCGCGAGAACGCGAGCTCGCGTTCAAATCTCTCGCTCGCTCATCTCAGCGGAAATCGTAATAAATTCCGTAAAATTTGCGATTTCCGACATATGAAACTAATCACCGCAATTTACGATAAAATAAAAAATTATAAATACACCAAGCGAAAGAATTGATTAAAAAAGAGGTTATTATGACTTTTCACATCTTATCGTTGATTTTGGCAGGAATTTTGAGCATTTCAGACTACGTAACAGAACATATTGTCTCAAAAAAACTGAGGACAAGCCAGAAGCTTGTTTCTTTCTCTGCAGGGGTCGCAATTTCTTACATAGTGCTTGACTTGTTTCCAGAGATAGCACAAAACGCTTTAATAGATGGCAAAAAACTATTTTTGTTTGCGCTTCTTGGCTTTGTTTTATTGAACCTTATAGAACAATATGTATACAAAGGAATTGGAAAGCTTAGAAACTTGTCTTCTTATCATAAGCACATACACGTTGCATATTTTTTCATTTACAATTTCCTGATAGGGGCAGTATTGGTTATTTTTGTAGCAAAAGGACTGAAGCAAACAATGCTTTTTTTTGTGCCATTCCTTTTGTACATAATTGCAGAAATATTACCACAGGAATTTGAATTTAAGAATAGCATGTCCAAAATAATTTATTCGATGGCGCCTGTTTTTGGCGCAGTTGTAGGAGTTTACTCAATAGATTTTTTTGCATCAATTTTCGGCGAGATTATATCATTCATTACTGGAACTTTGCTTTACATTGTAATCCGTGAAAGCCTGCCTAGCGACAAGGCAGAAAAGCCGATTTATTTTATCATCGGGGTTTTGGTTTATACTTTAGTTATTTATATGAGCTGGAATATATAATTTTCTTCTTAAAGGAAAGATTATTATATTTGATGGCATACACTTTTGCGAATTAAAATTGAGGTGGTATTATGTCAA
Source organism: uncultured Methanosarcinales archaeon (assembly GCA_964559395.1). Taxonomy (GTDB): domain Archaea; phylum Nanobdellota; class Nanobdellia; order Woesearchaeales; family GW2011-AR4. The sequence goes on along the minus strand of CAZLGX010000164.1, from coordinate 1,882 downwards.
GAAAATCTTCAAAGAAAACTGTGAAAAAACCTAATGTCAAAATATACACAACTAGCACATGCCCGTGGTGCGTAAAAACAAAAGAATTTCTAAAGGCTAACAATGTGAAGTATGAAGAGCTTAATGTTGGTAGTGACGAGAAAGCAAGAAACGAGATGTTTGAGAAATCTGGGCAATTTGGAGTGCCGGTTACAGACATTAATGGCACAATAATTGTAGGATATGACAAGGAAGCGCTGAAAAAAGCCCTTAGGGTATAAAACTATTCTTAGAACTGGTTTTTATTTCATTGTGCGATATCTTTAAAAACAAACATTTATTCAATTCTTACTCATGCGAAGAACAAAGATAATCGCAACCATAGGTCCAAAAACAGAAACCGAAGCTATGATAAAAAAGCTTGCAGAATCGGGCATGAACATTGCCAGAATAAATATGTCTCATGGCACTCCTGAATGGTCTTCTGTTGTTGCCGAGCGATTGAAGAGAGTGAGCCGGAACGCCAAGTTTCCAATAGGCATAATGTTTGACACACAAGGACCTGAGATAAGAACTAGCGCGACAGAGTATGGTTTGGAAGTTGGTGATTTGTTTAAGATTGCAGTCAGCAGCGCTTGTGATATTGGGGAAGGGGAAAAGCATACTTTTGTTGATTATCAAAATCTAATAAAAAAAGTGAAGAAGAAGGATATTTTGATGATAGACAACGGATTGATCGCCTTAGAAGTATTAAAAGTTGAGCCCTACCATATTTTATGCAAGGTATTAAACAAGGGCTCTTTGGGCAAAAGAAAAAGCATAAACATGCCTGGCATAAGAACAGACCTGCCTTCTGTAACAGAAAAAGACATAAAAGATCTTAAGCTAGGCGCTAAACTAGGCATAGATTTCGTCGCGCAATCATTTGTAAGAAGAAAAGAAGACATATTGCAAATGAGAAAGCTGCTTGCAAAATTCAAGTCAAACGCAATGGTAATAGCCAAGATAGAAGATCAGGAAGGCATTGAAAATATGGACGAGATTATAAATGAGGCCGATGGAGTAATGGTTGCAAGAGGCGACTTAGGAGTTGAAATACCAATTGAAGAGATTCCAATAGTCCAAAAGCAGATGGTTGATAAGTGCATTGAAGCAGGCAAGCCAGTTATTATAGCAACTCACTTGCTCGAGTCAATGATTTCAAATCCAATGCCTACAAGAGCAGAAGTCACCGATGTTGCGAATGCTGTATTTGAGAAAGCAGACTGCATCATGCTTTCTGGCGAAACAACAAAAGGTGAATATCCAGTAGAATGCGTTAAAACCATGCATAATATAGCGAAAAGCACGCAGAAACGACTTAAATTTCAGCCTGGAATGAGCTTCAAGACAAAAGACGTAAAGGAAGCAATCACATTTGGGGCATGTACAGGCGCTGAAAATCTGGACGCAAAAGCAATAATTGTATTTTCCAAGACAGGCAAGCTTTTGAGCATGGTTGCAAAAAGAAAGCCGAATGTCGATATTTTCGTGTTTACCGACAGCGAAGAAATAAAAAGAAAAATGATGATTTACTGGAGCGCATTTCCATTTTTGATAGATTTTGACGAGAATTTCGAGTTAATGACTAAAAAGGCAATTGGCATACTGCAACAAAAGAAATACTTAATTAAGGGCGATAGAGTTATTATAGTCTCGGACGTCAATCCAAGGAAGGATATAGAAATTCTTGAGATTAGAGAGATATAAACTAAACTTTTATAATCTCTTTCTAGTTAAATGTGTTCATGCACGATATTGAAGTCAGCAATCTGGTAAAAACCTTTAAGGAGAAAGGCAAAGAAATCATTGCAGTAGATAATATTTCATTCAAAGTCAAAAAAGGCGAGATTTTTGGATTGCT
>CAZLGX010000163.1:0-2908 GCA_964559395.1 uncultured Methanosarcinales archaeon | reverse complement strand
TGACAAATGGCTATGTTAATGAGTGGCAGGGAGAGATGCAGCTTACAACAGGAAGGCTGGGAAAGATGGAAATTGTTGGAAAAGCCGAAGCAGGCAGCGATTCTGTCATAAGGACAAACATGCCATTGGAAAAATATGATAATGATAAGTCTGGCGAAGACCTTAATGTGGAAGAAGAGAATGTTGAAGACGCGGATTCTGATGATGGGGAGATTTGATTTCTTTAAATAGAAAGTCTTTTAAATTATTGTTTTGTTCTTTAAATGTTATGGGGCAGTAGCTCAAGAATTTAAGCAATAGCTTGAATTTGGCGAAGCCTGGGAGAGCACACGGCTGAAGTATCTCGGTATTATGAGCCTTAGGGCAATGATTATCAGATACCGTGGAGAAAGATCACCTTTGGTGTTCTTCCACACTCATGGATTCAAAAACAACTGTTTAGTTGCTGAAAGTTCCATCTGCCCCATATTTATTTTTAAGCTACAGATATATTTTTCATACTTGTTCAAATGTTTCTGATTTCTGAAAGAAATAGTATCCATCCATAAGTCAAGATTCTTTCTTCCAGATATTATTAATGAGGAGATTATAGTATCTGTATAACCTCTTTTATCTATTCTGATTTCATCTTCTATTACATTAATAATAAACCCATGTTTATTTAGGAAGTGCCCTACTTGATTAATTAATATTTTGCTTTTTAATCTTATAGATATTATAGGATAAAATAGTGATTTTTTGGAAGGCTTTCTAATTAGCATCAAAGAACCGTCTGTATCAATTAAACCTTTAACGAATGCAAGCATCAAGCTATCATTAACTAAAATCCAGTTAGGAGTACCTATTTGCTCTTTCTTTCCATTCTTAAAACCTAAATTGATTAAGTAATGAAAAAGACCTTTAGACAATACTCTAATAACAGTTGTATTTTCATTTTTCTTATAGTATATTTTACAATCAATATTAAATAAAAGCTTAATCAGATTTTTAATGTGATTTTCTAAATAATCTTTATCTAAAACTTTATTTCCAGCAATTTCAACAACGTATGAATATTTTTTACTGTCATAACTAATGTACCCATCACCAGCTAATATCCCAATAAATTCCGCCAAATCTTCAGAAGGTTTAGTAGGTAAAATTAAACCTCTTTTTCTATCATAACAACTTAATTTTATTTTAGACAAATCAAATTCCATTTTAAATCACCGAATATTTCAATTGAGACTACATAAATGATTTAGTTTAAATATTTCACGTTGGGAAATGTCCAGTGGTTGTAGAACGTATAGTTTCAAAAGAATAAATCATAATTTGGTAGTTGAAACAATGATTAAAGTGATTTGAAATGTAAAGAATTTGATTGAGAAATTAAGAAATAATATAAGTAATCCGCCCCACTTTTTTCTTAAGTTATCGTCTTCGTCAAAATCTCTCCTGCTATGTAATTAAACAATATCATGACAATTCCGGATATAACTACATAAAGAATTGTGCTTCTAATCATATTGTTGCCCAGCTGGTATTTCTCAGTCAGCTTGTCAGAGCCGTTTTCTACGCCATTTGATATGACAGTCAATATGTAAGTTATCTGGACGACATAGACTCCGACTATAACCTGGAAGTAATATGTTGGTATTCCAACTCCAAATATGTCCAATAAGGCTGAGGAAGTTCCTTCCACTCCGCCAGCGCCAATTGTTTGCGGTATTTGCTGGCTTAGCTTTCCCAGTATTGAGGTTATCATGGATGTTATTCCTATGACAATGCCTGCTATTGCAGGAGTCAAAAATTTGATCTGCGAGCGCATTGAAGAGATTATATCAGCCATCAAATCCTTCAATCTTTCATTTACCTTGTGTATCTCCTTTATGTATCTTGCAACATTAGTCAATGCCTGCGCTGCAATCAAAGGGCCTTTTTTTATTGCCTGTGTAAGAACTTTCATCGAGCTTTCAATCAGATTGCTTGGAAATGAAACCAATGCGCCGTGCATAGGGTCAAATATGGCTCTTTCAATGCTCATTCCAAGCCTTCTTATGTTAAGGCTCACTAGCTGAAAAAAGCTTCCAGAGATAGTGCCTTCCATTATATTTGCAACCTTGCCGACTGCAATCTCAACAGGCAGATTGTCTCCCAGCCTGTTTCCAAGCTGGAACAATGCAGCTGCAAACTCAAGCTCGAGCTGCTTTGCCTTTTCCCTGATTTTGTAGACATTTTTTGACCTCATCCTGTAATAAATTCCCACAGCAAGCCCGATGCTTAAGGGCACAAACAGGCTTGCCAAAGAAGCGCCTAAGCCGTAAGGGCCAATCTCTCCTCCGGATTTGTCGCTCCTATATTCCAAAAAGCAGAATTTCTGCCTGCACGAAGTCGTCAAGTCTTCTCCACCAACCCCAAAATCAGGCAAGCCAACAAGATGCCACAATAACGGGCTTAGCCCAATCAAAAGAAACAAAACACCAGCAAAGATGCTTATTATCAAAGGAGTTATCTGGACTTCCTTGTTTCCAAATTTGATCAGTATATTCTTGTATTTTTTCAGCTCGGGATTTTCCTCTGAGATATCTGTGTCTCCGTATCCGGTAGGCCTTCTTGACAGGATATTTTTGCCAAGATAGTACACAATAACAGTAAGCAGAAGATTGTATATAACAGCGATATGGTACCATTTTGCTTCCTGCATGAAGCTGACCACCAATGGAAGTATGACAAGCCCTAGGATTGGAAGTATAATGCCGAGCATATGCAGCATTGTTATAGGATTCTGCAAGTTATGCGCATAGTGAAGCATTTTTTCGTAAGTTTCGTCAAGAATGACGTCAAGCGCCTTGTCAAGTGCATTCAATCTTCGGGCCTCGTCGCCTTCATATAAAGAGCTTTCAATCAGATGAAATGCCTCGATAAA
>CAZLGX010000162.1:0-2944 GCA_964559395.1 uncultured Methanosarcinales archaeon | reverse complement strand
CAAGCCATTGGTTTATTTAGACAACGCTGCAACATCCCAAAAGCCAGTACAAGTTATAGATGCTATAACAAATTATTATAAAAATTACAATGCTAATATCCACAGAAGCATCCATACCCTTGGAGAAGAAGCTACTGAAAAATATGAAGAAGCGCATGATAAGGTTGCAGAATTTATTAATGCAGACTCTTATCAGAACATAGTTTTTACAAAAAATACTACGGAATCTCTTAATCTTCTCGCTTATTCCTTGACTGCAAAGCTAAAGAAAGGTGATGAGATTGTTATTTCAGAAATGGAGCATCACAGCAATTTTGTTCCATGGCAGCAATTAGCCAAGCAGCGGGATTTGAAATTAAGTTTCATTAAAATAACCAAAGAAGGATTGCTTGATGCAGAAAGCATAAATAAGAATATAACAAAAAAGACGAAAATTGTTTCAATAACACATGTCTCAAATGTATTGGGTACGATAAATCCAATTAAAGACATAGCGAAAATAGCTCATGAAAACGGAGCTTTAATGATAGCAGATGGAGCACAGTCTGCACCCCATATGCCGGTTGATGTTAAGAATTTAGACGTAGACTTTTATGCATTTTCAGGACATAAGATGCTTGGCCCGACTGGGATTGGAGTTTTATATGGCAAAAGAGATTTGTTGGATGAGATGCAGCCCTTTCTTTACGGTGGAGAAATGATTAGGGAAGTAAAGTTTGATGACACTAAATTTAATGACCTGCCTTGGAAATTTGAAGCAGGCACAATGAATATAGTAGAAGGAATCGGCTTGGGGGTTGCTATAGATTACTTAAGTGACATTGGAATGGAGCAAATTCAGAAGAGAGATAAGGAGCTAGTTGGTTATGCAATGAAAAGATTAAAGGAAATAAAGGACTTGACAATTTATGGCCCTGAAGAAAGAGGCGCAGTTGTTTCATTCAATGTAAAAGGAGTGCATGCCCATGATGTTTCGCAAATACTTGATAGCGAAGGTGTTGCTATAAGAGCAGGGCATCATTGTTGCATGCCTTTGATGAGTGTATTAGGAGTTCCAGCAACTGCAAGGGCGTCATTTTACCTGTATAACACTGAAGAAGAGATTGATAAATTAATAAGCGCACTGCATAAAGTGAAGAAAGTGTTTGGAATATAATTTAACAGAGATTTAAAAATTCAATCCGTCGCCTTTGAGGCGACAAAAGTTACACTCGGCAAAAATTCTAGTCGAATGCGAGTGAGCTGGTAAATAAGCGAGCGAAATCTCTTCGCGAGCTTTCGCAAGTCACACGAACTCGCTCACAATTGACTCATTGAATTTTTGCCTCGGAATATTGCAATAAAAAAATTTAAAAAAATAATGTAATAAATAGGCGAGGGTTGAGCGCCTGTCAGACAGCGAAACCCGAGCACTAACTATTGCGAACGAAGTGAGCGGATTCAAAAATGAAAATCAGAATCAAAAATTTAACAATAAAATGGACCAAATTGAAATGATGTATCAAGAGCAAATCCTTGATCATTATAAAAACCCACGAAATTTCGGAAAAATAGAAAATGCTACTGTGCATCATCATGAATACAATCCGCTTTGCGGAGATGAAGTTGAAATATTTTTGCTGATTAAGGATAAAAGGGTGGTTGACATCAAAATTAATGGACATGGCTGCGCTATTTCCCAAGCAAGCGCGTCAATGCTTAGCGAAGAAATCAAGGGGAAAAATATTGAAGAACTAAAGGAAATCTCAAAGGAAAAGATTTTAGAACTCTTGGGTATTCCAATAAGCCCGGTAAGGCTGAAATGCGCATTACTTTCATTGGATACTTTTAAAAATGCGGTAGTGATATTTGAGAAGTATATTAAAGATAGAGGTATTAAGGGAGAGAATAAGGCAAATGGTGGGGGAGGAATATAAAATGATAGAACAATTAATAAAAGTTGTCGAAATGCATGGCACGCATGCAGTAGTAATTGAAATTGAAGGAAGGGGTCGATATTATAATATAAAAAAAGCCGCGGGTAAATTTGGCGTAACCAGATGGACTATAAGTCATTGGCTTGAAAAGGGTGGATTTAAAGATACATTTACTTACCCTAGCGGACGTATGTACATAAGTGCAAGAGAAATAGAAGAAATGCTAAATCCAACTACGACACTTTCAGCAACCGATTATAAAACATAAAAAAATCTCTAAAAAGAAAAATGACATCCGAACTAATTATTAAAGACTTGCACGTAAGCGTTGAAGGACAGAAAATACTCAATGGAGTAGATTTAACAGTTAGAAAAGGAGAAGTTTGCGCGCTTATGGGTCCGAATGGCTCTGGAAAATCTACTTTGGCATATACTTTGATGGGCCACCCAAAATATCAAGTAGATAAAGGAGAAGTTTGGTACAAAGACCAAAATGTTCTTGAGTTAAAACCAGATGAAAGAGCAAAGCTTGGATTGTTTTTATCATTCCAGTATCCGCAGGAAATTCCTGGCGTTTCAGTCTCAAATTTCTTGAGGACAGCTTACAATGCAGTAAAGCCAAACCAAATCAACGTGCCTGATTTCATTAAATTATTGAAGGAAAAGATGAAATTGTTAAAGATAGACGATTCATTTGCTAGAAGATACCTAAATGAAGGTTTTTCTGGCGGAGAAAAGAAAAGGGCAGAGATATTACAATTGGCAGTTTTACAGCCTGAAATGGCAATTCTTGATGAAACTGACTCAGGATTGGATATTGACTCTTTAAAGACAGTTGCGCATGGAGTTAATACAATGTTGAATCCGAATATTGGAATATTAGTCATAACCCACTATCAAAGACTATTAAATTATATAAAACCAGACAGAGTGCACGTAATGGTAAAGGGCAAAATAGTGAGAAGCGGTGGAAAAGAGCTTGCAGAAGAGCTCGAAGCGAAAGGATATGATGAGTATAAGGAGTTTGA
>CAZLGX010000161.1:0-2951 GCA_964559395.1 uncultured Methanosarcinales archaeon | reverse complement strand
CTATATCCAACAAAATGCTAAGCGAACAACTTAAAGAAATATTCTTGAAGCAGAAAGAACCATTTACGGACATACTTGGCCAGGAAGCTGCAAAGCAGGGCATAAAGTCTGCTTTGATGCAGGACAGGCACATAATAATAGTAGGAGCGCCTGGCATAGGCAAAACAACTTTGGCAAAGAATATTGCCAAGCTTCTGCCTGACTTGGAAGTTATTGAGGGTTGCAGCTACAATTGCACTATCAAAAATCCAGTATGTCCCTTATGCAAACAACAGAAAAAGCATAAAACAACAAAAATAAGCGGCAAAAAGAGGTTTATAAGAATTCAAGGAAGTCCGGATTTGACAGTTGAAGACCTATTAGGAGACATAGATCCAATTAAAGCATTAAAATTCGGCCCATTAAGCCTAGAGGCATTCACGCCTGGCAAGATATTCAAAGCTAATAATGGAATCTTGTTTTTTGATGAATTAAACAGATGCCCTGAAAAACTGCAAAATGCATTGCTTCAGGTTCTGGAAGAAAGAAAAGCAACAATCGGCTCTTATGATGTTGATTTTGATGTAAATCTTATATTTATCTCTACAATGAATCCAGAAGATACTTCAACAGAAAAATTAAGCGATGTTTTATTGGACAGGTTTGATGTAATCTATATGGTTTATCCAGAAAACATTGATACAGAGAAAAAAATCGTCCAGGCGAAAGGCAAAAAATTAGCTAATGTAAGCGATAATCTATTAACCTTAATAGTTTATTTTATAAGATTATTGAGAGAAGATGAAAAGCTAGAAAAAAAGCCAAGCGTCAGAGCATCAATAGGATTGTATGAAAGAGCGCAATCAAATGCGTTATTGAAAGGCAAGAAAAATGTTGAATTTGGAGATATAAAGGACGTTATTATTTCTGTTCTGTCTCATAGAATAAGATTAAAACCCTCTGTTAGATACCTTGAAAGCGTTGAGGATTACATTAAGGAGAAATTTCATAAAAATATAGAAGCAGCTAAATGGCAAAACCACTTGGAAGAGCAAAAAAGCAGTGATTACCGGTAGCGAGCAGGTTGAGCTAAAAGAATTAAGCAAAGCAGAAGAATTGCAGGGCAAGCTCTCATTCCAGCAGCTTGAAGATAAATTCATGCACTCTGTCCTTGAAAACGATAAAAAGGTTATTGACACCGGAAAGCTTATCAGCGATGCTATAAACCAAGGAATGTCTTCTTTCAGCCCAGACTTGATGTTTGAGCAATTAGTAAAAAATTATACTCTCGCAAAGCAGATTTACGGCGAATCGCTCACACGTTTGGTTTCTGGCTACGAGCCAGACTATATCAAGAAAAACATAGGCATACCAGAATTTCAAAAAGAGCTAAAAGAGAGAATACAGGAGAAAATACAGCAATTAAAAGACGATGGCTTTGTTGAGAAAGACAACTCATTGTCAGAAAAAGGGATTGAACTGGCTTCTTTGGTTTTGTATTTTAAAGAGCTGGATAAAATAGTGCCAAAAGGCATTGTTGGAGAGAAAATAAGCAAAAAAGCTTTTATTTACGGTGAGAAGGAAAATTCAAGAGCTTACAAAAAAGGCGACAGGTACAGGGACATTGCATTGAAAAAATCCATAAAGCTTGCTATAAGAAGGGGACACAAGAATTTTGATGAAAAAGACCTACAAGTCTATGAAAAGCAGAGCAAGGGACAGACATATATCATTTACGGGCTTGATGCATCCAGCTCTATGAAAGGGAAGAAGATAGAGGCTTGCAAAAAAGCTGGAATTGCTCTTGCTTACAAAGCCATAAACGAAAAAGACAAGGTTGGCTTGATAGTTTTTGGCTCTGAAATAAAGAAATTCATAGAGCCGACTTTGGATTTTACAAGGCTACTGAAAGAAATAACAAATATAAGAACCTCAAAAGAAACAGATATTGCCTCGACCCTGCAAAAAGCTATTGAATTGTTTCCAAGCGATGACGTAACAAAGCATTTTATTTTAATCACAGATGCGCTTCCTACAAAAGGTGACAATCCTGAGAAATCGACTTTAGAGGGAGCTTCAATTGCAAGAAGCAAAGGCATTACCATTTCACTTATTGGCATTAATTTGGATGAAAAGGGCAAGAAGCTTGCCGAGAAAATAGTTGAATTAGGCGAAGGTAGATTATACGTTGTTAGAAACTTGGAGAATGTGGATAATATTGTGCTGGAGGATTATTATTCCGTGATTTAGCTAGGTATACTCATAGCCCTTAATAAGCTTAACAGTTTAATATTTTTTATTCTTTCGTTGATTTTAAATATAGGCAGTTATTTCCAGAAACCATGAAGATATTGGCGTTCACAGATACTCATGGCTCGCAACTCACATTAAAAAGAATAGAGCACAATGCCAAAACAGAAAACCCAGACTTGTTGGTATGTTCAGGAGATATTTCCATCTTCGAGCATGGCATTGCAGCAATCTTTAGAAGATTAAACAGGCTAAACAAAAAAATAATAATTGTGCATGGCAATCATGAAGATACCACAACATATATTAAATATTCAAGGATTTTCAAAAATATAACCTTTATACACAAAAAACATTACATTGAAAACAATCTTCTCTTTTTGGGCTATGGAGGCGGCGGCTTTTCACAAACAGACAAAGAATTCGAGCATTTAGCAAAAGCAAAATTTAAGTATATTATAAAATATAATAAAAGCAAAAAGATAATTCTTGTAACTCACGCGCCGCCTTACGGAACAAAAGTCGACAGATTAGGAAGAAATTATGCTGGCAACAAATCAATAAGGAAATTTATCGAGAATAACGGTATCGATCTTCACATTTGCGGCCATCTTCATGAGAATTTCGGAAAAGAAGATAGAATCGGAAAAACTAAAGTCATAAACCCCGGTCCGTTTGGGAAAATTGTTGAAGTTTAATTGGAAGTTCGTATAACGTACAAT
>CAZLGX010000160.1:0-2965 GCA_964559395.1 uncultured Methanosarcinales archaeon | reverse complement strand
ATATAACCGCAACCTTTAAATCCCACCTTTTTTATTGATTTTTTATGGACGAGTTCAAAGAGGAAATAATCAAATTCCTAAAGATAGAAACAAAACTGGAAAATATTGAATTAGAAATTCCTCCAAATCCTGAGATGGGCGATTATGCCTTTCCATGTTTTATTCTTGCCAAAGAATGGAAAAAGGCTCCCAATGATATTGCACAAGAATTGTGTAATAAATTTAAGCCAACAAAATTGGTTATTGAAGTTAAAGTAATCGGACCATATCTTAATTTTTTCGTAAACAAAAATAAAATCACTGAAGAAACAATAAAAATTATTCTGAAACAAAAAGATAAATATGGTTCTAGCAATATCGGAAAAGGAAAAAAGATTATTTTAGAGCATACAAGCATAAACCCAAATGCAAGCCCTCATGTCGGAAGGGCAAGAAATGCTCTGATTGGTGATTCATTGGCAAGAATTCTTAAATTTCAAGGCTATAAAGTCGAAGTCCATTATTTTGTAAATGATGTTGGAAAGCAGATAGCAATGCTAGTTCTAGGTGCAGAAAATAAGAAAAATGTAACTTTTGATGATTTATTAAAAATATATATCGAAATCAATAAGAAAATTGAGGAAAATCCCGAACTGGAAAAAAACGTCCTTGGATTATTGAACAAATTAGAAAAAAATGATAAAGAAACAAGAAAAAAATTTGAGAATATTGTGAAAATCTGTATCAATGGACAAATGAAAATCTTGTCAGAATTAGGCATAAAATATGATGTTTTTGATTATGAATCAAGATATCTTTGGAGCAAGGAAACCGAAAAAACTCTTAAAAGGCTGGAAAAAACAGGTAAGTTATTTATTGACGGTTTCAACAGATGGGTTTTGGACCAGAAAGGATATGGATTGGGAATGAAAATTCCTGTTTTTGTATTAACAAGAGCTGATGGAACTTCCTTATACGGGCTAAGGGACATAACTTATAATATAGAGAAATCAAAAAAAGGCGAGAATATAGTTGTTTTGGGCGAGGACCAAAAATTATACCAAGAGCAAATTGCTGCTGCATTAAAGGAATTGGAAATAAAAGTGCCAAGAGTTGTTCATTATTCTTTTATTCTGCTTCAGGATGGCAAAATGTCAACCAGAAAAGGAAATCTAGTTTTATTGGAGGACTTCATGAAGGAAGCGGTTAATAAAGCAAACGATGAGTTGAAAAGGAGATATAATAAAGTCGACGAGAAAACAGCCAAAGCAATCGCCTATGGTGCTGTAAAATATGGCATACTAAAAGTAAGCCCTGAAAAAAATGTGATTTTTGACTGGCAGCATGCTTTGTCTTTTGAGGGCGAGTCATGCCCTTACATACAATACGCATATGCAAGGATAAGCAGCATTTTGAAGAAAAATAAAAGTAAAATCAACTTAAAAATTGATTTTTCTTTACTAAAGGAAAAGGAAGAATCTGAACTAGCGAAAATCCTGTCGCTCTTTCCAGAGACGGTTCTTAAAGCTACAAACGAATTAAAGCCGCATTTGATTGCTAATTACTTCTATTTGTTAGCACAAAAATTCAATGAATATTATCATAAGCATAAGGTTTTGAAAGCAGAAGCAACAACAAAAGATGCAAGATTGCTATTAATTTCTGCTTTAAGACAGGTAATCAAAAACGGATTGAATTTATTGGGAATAGATGTCTTGGATAAAATGTAGCTAAAATGACTCTTCACAACCAAGTCTTAATACTTTTTGGATTGATTGTAGTGTCAGCATTGACTGCAATGGCTGAAGCAGCCCTGCTCTCTGTAAACAAGTTCAAAGTCAGGCTGTGGGTTGAAAAGAAAAAATTCGGAGCTATTTATGTTAAAAAATTAAAAGATGAGCCTGTGATGCTTTTGTCAACTGTATTAATAACAAATAATGTGGTAAATACCGCCGCAGCTGCCATTACAACTTCAATTGCGATCGACTATTTTCAGGATAATGCTATAGGCATAGCAATTGGAATTGCAGCATTTCTAATTCTTGTTTTTGGTGATATAATACCAAAGTCCATAGGCGCAAACAACAATGAAATAATTTCTCCAATAATAGCCCCTTTTGTGTGGCACTTAAGCATTCTTATTTATCCACTGATTAAAATGCTGGATTATTTGGTAAAAGGCATTGGCTTTCTTATTGGAACGAAAAAATCCCCAAGCTTTACTAAAGAAGAGCTCAGAAGCATGGTCAAGTACAGCGAAGAAGAGGGCTCAATAAAGCAAACTGAAAAAAAATTGATACAGCGCATTTTCGATTTTGGCAACATAACTGTTGGGGATGTAATGACAAGGAAAAAGAATATGATAATGGTAAGCGCAGACACCCTGATAAAAAATGTTTTGCAGCTTTCAACTATCAAGCTTTATTCAAGGTTTCCTGTGTATGAAAAAAGCAAGGAAAATATTGTTGGAATATTATACTTAAAAGATGCCATTCATTATGCTAAAGACTACAAGCTGGACATTACTGTGAGGCAGGTCATGAAAAAGCCATTTTTTGTCTTTGAAAGCAAAAAGCTTGACTCCATGCTGAGGGTGTTCCAAGCCAGAAAGGCGCACATGGCTATTGTAATAAACAATAAAGCCCAGGTTATAGGGCTGGTGACAATAGAAAACATCCTGGAAGAGATAGTTGGGGAGATAATAGATGAAAGCGACAAGCTGAAGCCGACAATAATGCCAATATCAAAAAATGAGTGGAGCGTAATAGGGACAGCTGAGATAGGAGAATTAAACACAAAAATAGGAATATCGATAAAAGAGACCGATTACGACAATTTTGACAGTTTTGTCATGTCGACGCTAGGCAGGGCTCCCAAAGAGGGAGAAGAATTAACTTACCAAAATTTCAGAATAATAATGGAAGATGTTCAGGGAAAAAAGGTTTTGCGGGCGAGGATTGTAAGAAATTAATGAACTCTAGAATTT
>CAZLGX010000159.1:0-3014 GCA_964559395.1 uncultured Methanosarcinales archaeon | reverse complement strand
ATTGTCACTTATTTACCGCAATTTACGATATATTTAAATCTTTTCAATAAAACTCAATCTTTCCATCCAAATAAATCCCTTTATGCAATTTCACAGGACGCCATTCGTCAATGACTAAATCCGCATCAAGCCATTCTGCAAGCTCTTCTGCGTTGCCTATTGTCGCTGATAACCCTATTATTTGTGCATTCTTTAATAATTTTTTAAGAATAGTCAATAAAATTTCTAATGTAGGGCCTCTTTCTGGATCATTAAGCAAATGAATTTCGTCTACAATTACAGTTGCTATGCTGGAAACCCAAGGTGCGCTATGTCTAAGTAAAGAATCCATTTTTTCGCTGGTAACTATAATCAGATTGTATTCAGCAATATATGGATCAGAAGAATCTATGTCGCCAATTGACAGCGCTATTTTCGCTACCTTGCCATACCTTCTCTTGAAGTCCTTGTATTTTTCAGAAGCCAATGCTTTAAGCGGAACAATATAAATTGCTTTGCCTTTGTTTTCTATGATAGATTTTAAGGCAGCCAATTCAGCTATCAAAGTTTTTCCTGAAGCAGTCGGAGTGCATACAAGAAGGTTTTTTCCATTCAAAAGCCCTTTCTTGATTGACTTTTCCTGAGCAGGCCTCAGCTTAGTTATTTCCTGCTCAAGTATTTCATACAATTCATTCGGAATTTTATTTTTTATCGATTTAAGTTCCATTTTACAGATGTCCCAAATCCAAAGGATAAACTTCACCGGATGATCTTGCAGTTGAAAGGTGGAGAGCAAGCTTTGCAAATTCGTCAACAGCTTTTTTGTCTGTAATAGGATAGTTTACAGCCGAAAACTTTCTTATTTTTTCCCATTCTTTGTCAAGCATGCTTTCTGGCTTAAGCACAGGGCCTGGGGCGATTGAATTAACAAAAATACCTTTTGGGCCTAGCTCAACTGCCAACGTCTTAGTCATTTGTGCGACTGCAGCTTTCGAGACTATGTATGGCAAGTATTCCTTATAAGTTATTCCTATTGAAGTTCTGTCCGCAACTGTTATTATATGGCTGCCTTTTGGCATGATGCTCAGGCATTCCCTTATGGGCCAGAAAGTTCCCTGAACATGAACATCAAAATTTCTTTTAAAATGCTGCTCTGTTATTGACATTAAATCCACTTTTTCAAAAACAGAGGCCATCAGAATAAGAATGTCAATTTTATTAAAATGTTTTTTTATTTCATTAACTGCTGTTGCCACATTCTGTCGAGAAGAGACATCAGCCTGCATTAATAATGCCTTTACATTATATCTTTTTATTTTTTTGGCTGTTTCTTCAGCCTCTTTCTTTGACTTGTTATAGCTTAGAATGATATTTGCGCCGTGTTCTGTTAGAACTTCAGCAACTCTCTGCCCTATTCTTTTTCCGCCGGTAATCCATGCGGTTTTTCCTTTGAGATTGTAAAGAGTATCCATAAGCAGCAGGTAATAATATACAATTAAAAACTTTTGCATTCTAAAAAGATTTATAAATCCGCTCATAAGCAGCCGTTAGCATGGAAACTCCAGTTCATTTTGTAGTATCTGCCATTTTAGCGGCTATTCTTTATCCCACTTACGGAATGAATTCATTTTTTATCATTGTTGGAGGCGTTCTTATTGATATTGACCATTATTTATGGTATACAGTCAAGTTCAAAAAATACAGCTTAAGAGAATGTTATACCTATTGTGCTACTGGAACAATAAAAGATAACTGGAAATACGTTACTGGCTCTCTTTTTGTTTTTCATAATATTGACTTCTTCATTCTTTCAATCATATTATCCCTCTATTTTACTTGGGCATTCATGTTCACAATAGGACTATTTTCGCATTATATTCTTGATTTTATATGGCACATTAACGGAATCAAGAAACCAACCTTCGCATTGTCTTTCATAATTTGGCTCATGAGAAAAATTAAAGGATAAAATTCACAAAGTTTAAATAATCCTTTTTAGAGTGTATTTTTTATGGGACTTATAAGAAAGGACTACATTCTAAACAGATGGGTTTATTATGCTATCTCTAGAAAAAAGAGGCCACAGGAATTCAAGAAATTTGTTGTGAAGGAAGAAAATAAAATATGCTTTTTCTGCCTGGGAAACGAGCATCTAACCCCGCCGGAGATTGGAAGGATAGAATACAAAGGCTCTTGGAAGATGAGGTGGTTTTTAAACAAGTTTCCTGCAGTTGACAAAAAAGAAAATTTTAAAATTAAGCCAAAAAAATTCTTTTCAGAAGGCAGTAGTTATGGCGTGCATGAAATTATAGTCGAGACAAATCATCATAAATCACAGCTTGCTGACTTGCCTTTAAGAGATTTTGAGGAGCTCCTTGAAGTTTATAAAGTCAGAATCAAAGAATTGAGCAAATTAAAAGGCATAAAATATGTTGATATTTTCAAAAATCATGGAAAAGATGCTGGAACTTCTCTGCTGCATAGCCATTCACAAGTCATGGCTTTAATCCAAGTTCCCCATCTAATTATTGAAGAAGTTAATGCAGTCAAAAAATACAAGAAATGCCCTTATTGCGAGATAATAAAGTTTGAATCAAAATCAAAAAGAAAAGTCTTTGAGACAAAAAATGTTTTAGCTTTTGCACCATTTGCTTCTCGATTTAACTATGAAGCATGGATTTTTCCAAAGCAGCACAAAAAAACAATTGAAGAATTAAATGAGCAAGAGATCGAGGATATTTCGTCTGCAATGAAAAAAATACTTTTTAAATTGAAGAAAGTGAATGCATCTTATAATTTTTACCTGCATTATTCTCCAGACAAAGCAAATCTTCATTTCCACATTGAAATTACCCCAAGAATTGCAACATGGGGCGGATTTGAGCTATCCACAGATTTCATAATAAATTCTGTTCTGCCGGAGGATGCGGCGAGGTTTTATAGGAAGTAAAAAATAAATAATTATTTATGCGTATATTGTTCTGCACAACTATTAATAATTTCTGTCAAATCCTCTAATGTTCTAGTCCTGGACA
>CAZLGX010000158.1:0-3036 GCA_964559395.1 uncultured Methanosarcinales archaeon | reverse complement strand
GCCTTTGCCCTTAATTTCGGCAGTATCTCATCTACAAGATTGAAGGAATTGCTAAGGCACTGGTCAATGTCAACATAAAGGTATTTTCCGACCCTTCCGGTGACCTCAAAGTTTGGAATTGTCTTCAGGTAATCCAGTATATTGTCAAGGTGCTCCTCATGGTCATGGTAATAGATTGGATAGGCGTATCTGGCTTTCAGCATGAACGTTTTTTTTATCTCATTGCGCCTCAATATGCCGTCCTTCTCAAGGAATTTTATGCACATGTCTAAGACCTTCTCTTTAGTATAATTCCATATTTTTTCATTGTCATGGCAGCTTATCTCAACTGCAACCATATTCTCATTTGCAGGGCATAAATAAGGCGAAAATTTTCTCATTTCTGATATCCTGTTATAAGGCCTTCCGACAAAATATAGATAAGAGCTGCTCAGTATGTTTCTATTCGGTATCGCTATGTAAAGCGCTATAAATGAAAGGAAGCCAATCTTCTTCGTGCTTTCCACGACTTTTTCAGGCGCCGGAGGGTCAAGCATATTTACAGCAAGCGTGAGAGGTACGGTTGAGATTAAAAAATCTGCCCTGAAATCTTTTGAGTTTCCATTTTTTACGGCAGTAACAGTGAATGAGCCGTCACGATTCCTTTTTATCTTTTTGACATCATATCCCATGTGGATTCTGCCGCCAAGCTTTTTTATTTTATGCGCAATTGCGCTCAGCACCATTCCTATTCCCTTGAACGGATATCTCAAGATAAGAGTTGATTCGCGCTCGGCAAGCGACAGATTCTTTTTAGTTATTTTCCTGTGGAAAACCAATTTTAACGCCTTGAAAAACGACAACCTTGTGTTTGTGGGAAGCGTCCTTGGAGCAAGCCTGTCGCATGGTATCCCCCAAAACTGCTCTGTATAGGGCCTGAAAAATATCCTGAAAAGGTAGTCTCCAAAATTCTTCCTTGCCCAAATTTCAAAATTTTTATCCGGAGTTTCCTTTTTGAACAATTTCTTCGCTGACTCAAGAAGCTGCCTGTAAAAATAGCTGGAAACTATAAGAAAAGACTCGGTTAATGGTATTTCAAAAAGTATGTTTCTTATGTTTAAGGGATAATTAAGGAATTTTCCCCTAAAAAGCAGCCTTGCGTCCCGCTTCAGAGTAGGCATATCCTTCCCAAAATCTTTCTTGAAAAGCTCTGTAACTTTTTTTATTATCTCAGGCTTCTCGCTCAGGAAATAATGCGGCCCATAGTCAAGGTAATAGCCGTCTTTTCTCACAGTTGCCGCCAAGCCTCCAATTTCATTTTTTAGCTCTATTACTTCGACTGGAATTTTCTTTTCTGCAAGCTTCCACGCAACTCCAAGACCGGAAGCGCCTCCGCCTAAAACAAGAACTTTCTTTTTCATATTTTTATTTACCAACCCTTTTGAATCGCTTTAATTATATAATCAATATCATCATCGCTTAGATTATTGTGCAGCGGAATGGAAATATTGGTTTTTGAAAATTTATCAAGGGCAGGAAGATCTTTTCTTAAGCCCCCAAATATTGCATATGCGTCATTTCTCATATGGACTATTGAGGTTTCTATTCCTTTAGACGCCATTTTTCTGCAGAATTTATCCCTGTTTTTTACTTGCATCGTGAAAAGCTCATTTGCGCTTATTCTGTCACTTTTTGACTCAAGCAGCGTTATTACCTCAATCTTTTGGAAAGCTTCCCTGTATTTTTTAACAATTTCTTGCCTTCTTTCGCTTATGCTTTTGTATTCTTCCAGATTTGCAATGCCTATTGCTGCATTGATATTAGTCATATGAAAGCCATAGCCCCTTTCATTTACGTCAAAATCGTAATAGCCTTCAGTTGTCGGCTTTCTGTTGAGCCTGTCAATCCCGTACCATCTTCTCCTCATTGCAGACTCAAAATCTTTCTTATTCGATAAAGCCAAAATGCCTCCTTCTCCTGCTGTAACTTGCTTAACTGCTTGGAATGAGAAGCACGCGAAATCCGAGAGCGTTCCAATAGCCTTGTTTTTATACTTTGCTCCAAGTGCATCGCTTGCATCTTCAATCATCTGAATATTGTGATTTTTGGCTATTTCACGTATCTTATCCATATCGCATGGATAGCCGGCCCAATGCGCAACAATGATGGCTTTAGTTTTCTTTGTTATTCTTTTTTCAATGTCGTTTGGGTCAATATTGCCAGTCTCATATTGTATATCCGCAAAAACAGGCTTTGCAAATTGTTCCAAAATCGGATGGTTTGTCCATGTGCATGTCTGCGGAGTTGTTATGACTTCATCTCCAGGATTTATTCCTGCAATGTCCAATGCTATTTTTATCGCTGACGAAACGTTGTTGACCGCCACAGGAAATGGAATATTAAATGTTGATTTGAATAAGTTTTCAAAATCATTGACTTTCTGGCCTTGTCCAATCCATCTGCTTTTCATCATTTCTTCTACATATGGAATGGCATTTTTGGAGAGATAAGGCGAGAATATGACTATTTTATGCTTCATTACCATCCGCCCCTTACGCACTTTAAAATATAGTCCAAATCATCATCTGTCAAATAATTATGCAATGGCAATGAGACATGGGTTTCTGCGAATTTAGCCAACTGCTTCAAATCCTTTCTTAGCGGGCCAAAGGCGTCATTTTTGTCTATCCTGCTATGCACAATAGAAACTTCTATGCCCTTCTTAAGCATCATTTTGATGAAATCAATTCTTCTTTTTACATGCATTGAAAACAGCCAGTTTGCGCTTTTTCTGTCGGATTTTCTCTCAAACAATTTTATGCCCTTAATTTTTGACAGCTCTTCGTTGTACCTTTTTACTATTTCAAAGCGTCTTTTTAATATTGATTTCAGCTCTTTTAGGTTTTCCAATCCAAGGGCAGCCGAAAAATCATTCAAATGGTATTTGTAGCCAACTTCATTCACATTCCATTCTGGCTCGCCTAATATTGATGGCTTTCTGTTGTCCCTGTCTATGCCAAACCATTTTTTTCTTCTGGCTTCATCATATTTTTCCTT
>CAZLGX010000157.1:0-3041 GCA_964559395.1 uncultured Methanosarcinales archaeon | reverse complement strand
ATTGTTTATGTCGTGCTGCTCTTTTTTTGGTGAAATGCTTTTTTCGATGAATTTCAGCAGTTTTTTCATGTAAAACTGAGCTTCTTTTGGATTGATAATTCTTGATTTTGCAGCGTCTTTAATGTAGTCATGCACTTCCTGCATTTTCTCTTTTGCTTTATGATATTTTCCTATAACTTCAAAGACAAGGCCCTCGCTTGGCCTTACTGTCAAGTACCTCTTGAAAAAAGAATGGCCAACGCCAAGTTCTATCAATCTCGCTTCTTTCAAATTAGGCAACAATGTTAATGAGGCAACTAATCTTAATATTCCAGAAATTAAAAAGACAACTAATATGCTTGACATAAAAAACCATGCTGGAAGATTGCTTACCAAAAAGCCGCCTAATGCAGCTCCTATAAATACTGCAATGCCCTCAAAGAATTTGAAATAAGCGATGCATCTTACTCTGTTTTCAGCCTTTACTGCATCAAATATAAAATTAGAAGAGCTTAAGTTAAATCCAGACCATGCTATTCCGGCAAACGCCTCTACAATCATCAAATAGTAAAAATTTTGGGAGAAAAGCCAGAGAAACGGCACAAGCGGCGTAAGCATTCCAGTCATGTACAGAACATACTTTGTGCCTTTTTCATCTATCATTCTGCCCCAAATGCCCATTGCAATGAAGCTTGCCGCCAGCTCTGCCGCTATTATTATTGTAAATTGCAAATATGTAAACTTAAGTTCTCTTAGCATCAACACAGCAAAAAAAGGCGCTGCAATATATGTGGCGAACTTGAATAATGAAACATAAGTAACAAAATGCCCGTAATTTGACTTGTCCATTCGCCTGACAAAATCCAAAAGAGAAAATTTCTCAGCATGCTCAATGTCAGCAACTGGATTAGACATCAGGGTTCTGAAGACAGCTGATACCAACCTGCCTACCACTGCAACACCAAATAAAATTGAAAAGCCAAGAAAGGGGTTTAATTTCGAGAATTGGTTTAATATCAAGCCTGCTATAAGTGCGGAAAAAAATGATATAGCTCCAATTACCTTATTCCTGAGCCCAAAAAATCTTCCTCTTTCATACTTCGGCACTATGTCTCCCATTAGAGAATTCCAAACAGGATTTGAAAGCTGCGATACTATTGTAATTATAGATACATAGACAACAAGCAAATATTTTTGGTTTGGCGTTACATAAGGTATAAGCAAAAGAGGAATCCAAAGAATAGAGTTGATTAAAGAGCTTGCGACGATAATTTTTCGCCTGTCTTTAATAACCTCGACAAGTTTTGCTGCAAACAATTGAATAAAAGCGCCTAAAAGCTGCGGCACATAAGTCAAAGCTGCAATTAAGTTAACAGAAGCGTTTAAAGCAACTGCAAATGGAGTAAGGAAGGAAGCAGTCATTCCGTCCATTACTGCGAATGCAGCTCCGTCGTAAATAGAATATCTTAAACTCTTTTTTATTTTGTCTTCTGGCATTTTAATCAGCAATTTAGAACTAAAAGGTTACTTTTATTGCTATGCTTTTTCATATATTGGGAGTTATTGCCACCCAAAAAAAATAATTATAGTGTCGGATTAACATTGCTCATTTATTTACTTCCGACACTATAATTAGTTGAAGTTCGTGAAGAGGTCCTGATAGCTGTATAAGCAGAGTAAAACGCGTTCATAACTAGGATCACCTTATCTTTCGTTGGCGATGGATCTGTAAGGTTCATAACTAGAATGCATCTATCTGTATCAGGCAAGAAGATGTTCCCGTCTTTGAATTTTTGAGCATCTTTGGATTTTGAATCAACAACGTAAAATCGTGCGAATCCTATTTCTGTAGGTTGATGTTCCATGTTATGTGCTTTCTCTATACTTCTTATAAAAGTTCTTTCTTCTGAACTCATTCCTGCTTGTGGAGTTGACCTATAGGCGACTCTAGTGAAAAGAAACCTATCACCCCGCATTTCTCTTACATCAATTAAAAAATAATCAGGAGGACTGTCCAATCGTTTCCTGAGTTCTCGAACTATTGCCAGGGCTTCCTCCTTTGCCAATTGGTATTTGAATGTGGGAAAATGTAGCATTGAGGTGTTCATATCCCACAAGTCATCGCTTGTTCTAGATATTATTTCTTCTAAGGTAAGAAGCTCTGTCCCCATACATGTATGTTAAACATGAGGGTTTTTAAATCTTTCTATTTTTACCTTTTAAAAGTGATAACAAGATTTGGTAGAACTCAAATATTAATTCTGTAAACCCCGGGCTGCATAAACACCTTTTCCGTCTTTACAGCAACTCCTTTATCTTTTAGCATTTCCTCAGAATTGATTTTTGCAGTGCCTAAAGCAATCAATTCATCTTTCAAACTCATTATCGCAACAATATCTTCTTCATTTATGTTATCATTTAGCTTGCTTATTCCAGGCACTTTTAAATCAACCCCATGAC
The DNA here is from genome assembly GCA_964559395.1 of uncultured Methanosarcinales archaeon. Taxonomy (GTDB): domain Archaea; phylum Nanobdellota; class Nanobdellia; order Woesearchaeales; family GW2011-AR4. Next base: position 602 of record CAZLGX010000157.1, on the reverse strand, counting down.
ACAGGCTTTCAACTGTTGTATCAAAAACCAAGATTTTTGGCAAATGCTTGGCTCCGGATTCAATCGGCTGTATAGCTTTTCTAAGAAATTTATCGTTGCCTTCCTCTCTCCAGAAATAATAGGCATCTTGAAGTTCGTGAAGAGTGAATAAACTGGATTCATCAAAAGGTCCTGCTTTTGTTCTTCTGAGTTCTGCCATATGCGCGCCAACTTTCAGTTTTTGACCGATGTCGTGGCAAATTTTTCTGATGTAAGTTCCTGCTTCTGTTCCAATTTTGAATAAAACATCTTTCCCATCGATTTCTAAAATATCTAAATAGTAAACTGTTCTTGGCCTCAGCTGTCTTTTTACAGAACTTTTTATCGGTGGCATCTGCATTATTTTTCCAATAAAATGTTTCTCTATTGTTTCCCTTAATTTTTTTTCCTCAACATCTTTATGAAGGTGCATTATTGCAACATATTCCTTGCCTGCGGTTAAAAGAGCTTGCACTATTCTTGTTCCTCTGCCTAGAGCGATTGGAAGAACACCTGTTACTGCGGGATTTCTCTGATTTTTACTCTAGAGTCCCGGAGTGACCAGATTTTGTTATTCCAAGTAT
>CAZLGX010000156.1:0-3074 GCA_964559395.1 uncultured Methanosarcinales archaeon | reverse complement strand
GCAAACAATACCTTAATAAAGTTCGCTTTAAATTCATTAGAGCTTTCAAAAACAACCTTTGGCACCCTTATTATGCCAGCTTTAAAGCCTAGAGGTACTCCAAGCGAAAATAGCTTTTCTAGAATTTTGCCATGACTAGTTTGAACAACTTCACAATTTTCTTTACCTTTTTTATATCTTTTTGCAACAATTCCAAACTCTTTTTTAATGTCATATTTAAATGTTTCAATTACATCTTTTGAGCCGTTAATCAGCCTAACTCTCCTTTTGGTGCCTTTATACCAGTAACCTCTTCCATCTTTAAAATTTCCTTTTCTAGCTTGCATAGTCCCGTCAGCAAGTATAAAACCAAGTATTCTGGCTATTCTTAGGCTTTCTTTATCATTTTTAACCTCAGGAACATGAGAAGTTGCAACTAGAATATCGCCCATCTTGAGTTCTTTTGCAAATTTCCAAACTCTCTTACCATTCTCAAATACTAGGAGTGGATGTTCTTCGGTAACAAAAAGGCAATGACCGTCATAATTTTCTACTTTTATAAGTTCTTCGCCATCTATAGGGTATTTTAGCAATTCAGCCGCTTCCCATTCAAAACTATTTCCGTTATATGAATAAACTTTATCTATAGACGAATCAAAATCCTTTATTTCTTTATATCCATGATTAGTAAATATCTTAATATCTCCTGTAAGACAGCCTCTTTTGCCAACTACAAAAACAATATGGCTTTTGGCAACATCAAGAAAGACTTTATTTGACAAGGAAACTGTTTGTCCCATCTTGACATAATGCTTTCCGATAAATACGGCGCCGGAAATGCCGTATTTTTCCTTGTCCGCTTCAGCCCTGCCTATCACTATGTCATACATAAACCAATCTTTATCCGCATATTATAAATGCTTTTAGTGAAACTTACTAGTAATGAAAATATTAATTTTTATTAGAAAGATTTATTTATAGATTATCATGCCTTTTGCTTTTATGGATGATGCTACCAGAGAAAAACTCGAGCAGGAGCTTAGATTTCTGAAAGAAAGCTATGATGCCGAAGTAATAAGCAAAGAAGAATACGAAAAGGGAAAGGAACGAATAGAAAAAAAGCTGCAGGGAAATAAAAATAATGACCATAACAATGAATTAGAAAGTCAAGATTCTGATAAAAAAGAAACAGAGGGCAAAAACCAAAGCAAAAGCGAAGAAATAACTGAAGCAAAAAGAAGTGTGGAAAACCATCTACTGCCGGCAGAAACAAAGGACCAAAAAAAAGAAGATAAAAAGGACAGTAAAATCCTTAAATACGCCATTGTTTTTGTAGTTCTTGCATTGATTGTATTTTTTGGTTATTCCTTATTAAAACAAGACAAAGTTCTGGAAAAGGAAGAAACTGAAGTGTCGCCACTTGTCTCTGTTTGCAGCTCGGACAAAGAGTGTGTTAAAAGCGGCAGACAAGGAATTTGTTCGGAGCCAGGAACAAAAGATGCTAAATGTCAGTTTCCTGAGATAAAAAAGACAAAAGTTATTGTACTAAATGACAAAAATAATTGCTTTAACTGCGGCACAGAAAGGGTTTTAGGCATAATAGGAAACTGGTTCGGGGAATTGGATTATAATGAAGTAGATTACAATACAGAACAAGGAAAGGAACTCGCTGATAAATTTGGAATAAGAGCTTTGCCTGCTTACATATTTGACAGCGGCATAGCTAATCTGACTATTTATAAGCAAATAAAACAAACGTTTGTAGATAAAAATGGAAACTATATTTTAAGCGAGAATGCAGCTGCATCCACTTTCTATTTCAGAAGGGAAAATATTCCCAACAAGCTCGATTTTTTTGCCAAGGAAGGAGGCGCATCGAGTATAAAGGCGGAAAAAAACCTCAAGGAATTTTTAGGAGCTTTCCCGAATGTTACGTTTGAGAAGCATTCTTCTAATAGCGATTTGGCAAAAGAGCTTGGCATTAAGACTTTCCCTGCATTTTTAGTAAACAATAGGGTGAAATTCACAGGCATACATCCTGCCGAAGCAATAAAAGACAATTTCTGCAGCATGAATCCAGATGAAAACTGCAAAAAAACTCTTTCTAAAAGTTTAGTTTAAGGTGATTAAAATCCAAGAAATTCGTGCTTAGGCCCACTCGGATCTATTGGTTCATGGAATATCCTTTCTGAGGTTTGATGAGTCGCTTTAAATATCTCTATTCCGCTACACGCATCAGGATATTTTCTATTTTTTTCCCTTATAGTATCAATTAACCATTTTCTGGCTTCATCTTCAGACCTTATCGCTAATTCTAGATTAAATTCTTCTCCGTCTGGAAATATTATTGCTGCATTTCCGACTCTTTGTAAAGAATTGCCTCTGCCTGCGTCAAAATAGATTGCAAAATCACCATTACTACAAACGCCAATCAAATAATTTGTATTAACGTCGCTTGAACCAGGTGCAAAATAGTCCAGCGGTTCTAAATCTTTTCTCATTTTCTGATTGTATTCTAAAGTAAATCTAACCCAATTTCCCGCAAGCAATTCAGAAATATTCCCAGTTTCGGCAATTCTGGCTATTTCTACAAGTAAACCCTTATGACCAGATTCAGAGCCATCGCCCCTACAACCAACAACAAATCCTCTTTTGTGATAGATTTTTTGACCTTCCTTCCTGCCATCATGCAGTGTATGGAATAGTCTGTCTGATCCAAAATAAAGTACATCTCCTAATCCCACGCCTGCGATTGTAGTCATAAATTTAAAGCTCGCTTACAGTCAATAAATTCACTCTTGTCTCATTCGGCCTTACTTTCGAGTCCATGCCAATCAGGAACTTCACATTGCCTTCTTCTGCAGCCCTGACTATTTCCCTTTCGATGCTGCCGTCAAAAACAACCGCATGGGCGTTACTGAGGCTTTTCAGTGCCGTCTGCAGTTCGCTTATTGGAACTTTTCCCATGACAGAAAGCTTGCTGTCAAGAATTTCAGCCCCTCTTGTGCCTATGAGGTCTTCCAGCATTGACTTGAATGCAGTTTTCTCCTCATTTGTGATTTGAGCTCTTCTTAGGTTGGGTGCTGGCTGAAACG
>CAZLGX010000155.1:0-3100 GCA_964559395.1 uncultured Methanosarcinales archaeon | reverse complement strand
TAGTTCATAATAAGCTTAGTGCAGTCGAGCTTACTTATTTTGTTGCAGCATGCTATACAAATGTAATGACAACAGAAGAAACAATTTTGTTGACAAAAGCTATGGTAAAGCATGGTGCTCTTTTAAAGTTAAATAAATATCCTGTTATTGATAAGCATTCTATCGGGGGAATTCCAGGCAACAGAACAACAATGATTGTGGTGCCGATTATTGCTGCTGCTGGCTATTACATACCAAAAACAAGCTCTCGTTCAATAACTAGTCCAGCAGGCACAGCAGATACTATGGAAGTTCTTGCAAAAGTTATTTTTCCCATAAATAAAATGAAAGAAATTGTGCTTAAAACTCATGGCTGTATTGTCTGGGGAGGTGCTCTAAATCTTGCTCCTGCAGATGACAAAATTATAGCTGTTGAAAGGCCTTTGGAAATAGATGCAGAAAGCCAATTGCTTGCTTCAATTATGGCAAAGAAGCATTCTGTTTCAAGCACACACATTGTAATTGATGTACCTGTCGGCAAGGATTCAAAAGTAAAGAACATGGTTGAGGCAATGAGGCTAAAGAAGGAATTTGAGAAGATAAGTAAAAGATTGAAGAAGCATGTTAAAGTATTGATTACAAATGGTACACAACCAATAGGCAATGGTATAGGGCCTGCTTTAGAGGCAAGAGATATCTTATGGCTGCTTAAAAGAGACCCTAGAAGACCGCTTGATTTAGAAAAGAAATGCTTGATGATGTGCGCCAATATATTTAGTATGGTAGGAAGAAAAGATGGCTATAAAAAAGCATTAGAAATTCTTAACTCAGGAAAAGCTTATGAGAAAATGGTTGAAATCATTAAGGCTCAAGGAGGCAAAGAAATTGCAGCAGAAGACATTAAGATTGGCAAGTATTTTTATGATGTTTTATCAACAAAAAGCGGGAGAGTAAGTGGTATAGATAATTTATTTATTTCAAGAATTGCAAGGATTGCAGGAGCTCCTCATGACAAAGGAGCAGGCATTTATCTGTATAAGCACATTGGTGATAAAGTAAAAAGAGGAGAGAAATTGTTTACTATTTATGCGGAAAGTGAACGTGAGTTGGAGTATGCGAAAGATGTGGCGAAAAGTGCGAGAGTGTTTGGGATAAAATAATACGCCGACGCCCGGACTTTCAAGCTTCCGCAATTTGAATTTCCCAACCTTGACTTGCGAAGCAAGTCCTTATTTTTGGTCAAGCTTTTTTGCTTGTCAAAAAAGGTTGCCGGGATACCCTTGCGGGAACCAGCTCTCAAGGCTAGCGCAATGTCCTGAAAGCGAGGCTCAGTACCTTCGCCATCTGCCAGGTTATGCGACGTCGGCATAAAGAAATTTATTAGGTTTTATTTAAAAAGTTTTTCACAATTTTAAAAATGACACAACAGTCTTTAACTGATTAGCATTACTGTGCTCCGATTATTGATTGCCCTTCCCTAATTAAAGTAGCAGCTTCTCTTTCATACCACCTCACTAAGCCTCCCAAATCTTTAACTCCAAGAGGACAGTTACCAGTGCCAGTATAGAAAAAAGGCTTTTGGTAAGGGAAAGTATCTTGATTTATTGGTACACTCAAGTCTTCTCTTCCGCACTTTTCTCGTAAGTTTTGAACAAGCGCAACATACTCTGGCTTACTAAGTTTTCTTATAAAATTGACTTTATCAATTGCGAATGTTTGAAGTATGCCTTTTGCTGTCAATGCATAGTGTAGAGGAAATGGAACTTCAGTAATAGTGTAAAAGTGACTTATATGTTCGTAGATACCTCGAGCTAAAGCACCAAATCTTTGCCTAAACTTATCGACTTCTTCTTGTTTACCTAAATAAGTACCTCTATGTGCGACAAAAAATTTAAAATATAAATCATACAAATCCTTGAGTGCTGCTTTAATTGATCTATAAGTTTCTCTTCTTTTGTCCAGCAATACCATGAAATGAGGCCATGTCACTTTCCTGGCAAATTCCTCCCACTTAGGACCACTTTCGTCAGCAAATCTTGAAATACTCGCAGAATCCCTTTGGGATAATCCCCCCAATACAGCTTGTCTTATGACTTCTTGAATTCGTTGATGAGTGGAAAACTCTGATTGAAGTATTTCGTCCAATTCAGGAATTTCAACTCTATGAAGAACAGGTATGAAAAGTTCAGATATAGCCTCTTCTGTGAGGTCAGGATTAATTTCGCTGCTAATCATCTCAGTTAAAGTAATAGTATCTTATTTAAAAATATTTCTAATGTAACTACTAAGGATTAACAAAAAAGCATCACCTAATGTTATTAATACAGTGGCTACTGAACATGCTATAAAAATCGCCACAATCAAAAATAAATTGTATTTCATAAGATACCGCAGTAGAAAAATACAATATGATATTATCTAACTTTTTCTCTCACTTTTCGGCATCAACAGAGGAATCCCTTCCTCAATTGGATATTTAGCCTCACAGTTAGAACAAACCAATCCCTTTTTGTCTTTTGTGTACTCCAAATCAGCTTTGCAGAGTGGACAAGCTAGAATATCAAACAAATCCTTTGGGATAGGATCTTCAATGCTTTTTTGCTGTTTTTTTGGCATTTTATTGAATACGTTAAATTTACATTGATTTAAAATTTTCAATCAGCGACTTCGTCGCATATTCTTGTGCTCGGCTTCGGTTTTTCTGCCATTAACCTCAGCCTCGCCTATTTATTCATTGAATAAATCGAGGCAAAATTTAGTGGCAGGACAAATTTTGCCGAGTGAAACATTTGTGTTTTGCGAAGCAAAACACGGATTGAATTTTAATAGTTGATGTAGGAATCATGCCTAACAAAACCGAAAGCTTTATATATAACCTCTTACTACTTCTTTATAAATCTTACCTAAGTTATCGACATTAAGCATTAATTCATATTTAAAATTTTTCATTTTGGGGGTAAAAAGGGGTTAATAAAACTTGTTATACAACTATATAATAGGTGAACTAAAATGGCAGAACTAGTTAAAAAATGCCCAGAATGTGGCGGAGTAAGTCTTTCTTGGAATAGAGATAGAGGAGAGATTATTTGCAGAGATTGTGGACTAGTTATCGAAGAAAAAA
>CAZLGX010000154.1:0-3110 GCA_964559395.1 uncultured Methanosarcinales archaeon | reverse complement strand
AGATTTTTCATAATTTTCAGGAAGTACTGCCTGTCATTTTCATTTAATAATACTATATCAATGTCTTTAGTTGCTTCCTTGAGCTTATAATAAAGCATTGCAGAACCGCCTATTACATAGCATTCTATTTTTTTCTTCAAGCTGGAGCCAATAAGCTTGAAAATATCCTCTTGTTCTTTTATGTCAGTCATTCTTTATACCTAGTTAAATCTGTTATATGGAATGGAACATAAACTTTCCATATTTTTTCTATATCTTTGTAATATTGCGGTTTGTGCGGTTTTACTATAAATTTGCTTTTGTCTTTCCCTTTCAAAAGGGCTTTTCTAGTTCTGTTGTCCATCCTTTTTGTTTTTATTATAGTTCTTGTGATATCATATAATGCGCCCACTCTTCTTGCTACATTGTATTTTTTTGAATAATAGCAGAGCTTTGACCAGTCTTTAATGTGATTGAACAAGCCTAAAACCGCCAAAACTAGTCTGAAATTTCTTTCTTTAAAGGCGATATTTACAACCATGGGTATAGTTTCTTCTATGCTCAAGTTCCTATCAATTACCTTATGCTTATATGGCTCCCATAGCTTCACTTTTGAGTATTTATTAATTAAATCATAAATGCCCAGATGCTCTTTTCCTGCAATCCTTATAGGACTTATTTTATACAGCCTCGGCCTTTTGCCGCCTCCTGAAGTCTCAACAAAGCCTTCTTTCCTTAATATGCTTAATATCTTTATCGCTGTGGATTTCTTCACATTTAGGGCTTTAGCTGCAGTTTCTAAGGTGTGCATGCCTTCAAGCTTTTTGGCTATTTCGATGGATTTCATATACTAAGTAATCCATCAGAAGTAATATATAAATATTACTAAAAATTATTCCATCTTAAGGCTTCTTGTAGTTCTTAAGCATCAATAATTAATTTATTTGAAAGACACTCAAGAATAATTATTTTTGATCTGCAGTACCTGTTTACTCAAACATTTTGGGGTTGTGTATGTGGAGAACTCGGATAAATTAAAACTTTTCCTTGAGAACTCGGATAAATTAAAACTTTTCCTTGATATCCTTGCGGTTCAATGACTATACGCTGGCCAACGTGTGCTGTCAACTCCATCTTTCCTCTAGTGGCAGTCTCTGCGGATTTTCGAGGCGTAACGAAACGCTTTAAGTATGCGCCTATATTAAAATGCCTTAAACCAGAGAAAAGGTTTAGCAGTGTACCAGAGTTAAGTTCATCATATAAAGCCAGGTTATCACGGTATCCAGAAGATGGAAGGACTCGACTTACAATCGGTGATGAATTAGGCTCAACTCCTGCATAATCAAAAGCTCCACTTTTGACAGTGACAACTACTTTTCCTTCATCAGATTGATCTACTATCAATTCAAGCCCTGCTTCTTGCAAAACTTGTTCTTCAGTAGCTTTTTTAACTGGAATGTATTTAGCAAAACCATTTGTATCTACTTCACAAGACATACCTGCTGCAATTCGGTCATGATGCCTTCTTTGTCCATCAGGATTATCTTTACCATCCTCCAAAGTCAACCTGTCAAGCACATATCGCATGCCTTCATACCATAATCTAGGATCAGGCTTAAGAAGAAATATACCCCCTAATGTCATTTGTTGACTTTGCATTTAGATTTTCACCAATTGTTAATTTTATTTAGTACTAAAGTAATCACTCAGTATTTAAAAATCTTTCTATGTTTACTATCTTTTAGTGCTAAATTTATACCATTTTTTTATTGGTAGTAAAAGAATTTAAATATTATAAGCCATTATCATGATAGTATGGGATTGGAAACAATTATAGATTTGGCAACAGCTTCGTGGAATATTGGAGAGGATTTTGACAGGAGATTCCAAGAAGATTTGGGTCCTTTTTTTGCCAATCCTGCAAATAGGGCACCAATTGAAGCAAGAATTAGGGATAAATTAAGAGAAAAACTAGAATATGCCTCTAAGGCAGAAAATCCCGCTTATGTTAGCGATGCTGTTATTTATTGCCTTGACGGATTAAGACATGACGCAAGAGAGAGTTACATAAGCAAAGTACACAAAAATGGAAGAAGCCCCGAAACAATTTTTAATCAAGAAGTATTTTATTTGAGACAAAATCTATACGAACCAATTCGATTTGGAAGATTTAAGATACTCGGCGGGCCATTGCTCGAGAAATTCAATAACTTTTTAAAATTACCAGACCAAAAAAAGAAATTTGCTCTTCAAATTGCCCACAAGGATGGGGTTTATAATTTAGACGCTAGCCAAACCCCAGGTTATATAACTCCTCAATTAGTATATCCAACCCTTCCTTTAGCAGCTGGAGCTAGTGCAAGCTGATGATTGTGATTAATAATCTAATTTGACAACCATCCTTTCCAGCACTAATTTATTTTCAAACATACAATATACTTTATTTTATAGTAGTAACAGAAAGATTTAAAAAGGCACGAATATTCCCTACTAACAAGTGATTTTAATGTCAAGTGAACAAAAAGCAACGTCAATTGATGATTTAATTGATCCTAACAAATTTGAGGCTGAATGGGATTCTGGTTTTAAGTATGATCAGTGGTTTGACACAAATTACAGAAAGTTTCTGCGAAAGCCTGAAGTAAGTCAGGCTGTTAGACTGGCTTCAGCACAAATTTTGCAAAAGAAAGGATATTCTGCTGCTGAAATTGCTGAGCATGTTACTGGAGCAATAGACCATGCAGAAGCAGAGACACAGTACGGCACTAGGGAACAATTCATAGCACTGGCAAGTAATATTGGTGGCCAGATGAGTGAGGAATCGGTTCGCGATATTGGCAAAAGAGTTGCTGCTCCATTTGGAGAATTGCTTCATAAAATTAGAACAAGACACCATTTGGATGATCAATTTTTAAATGAAAATCCTTTCGCAATAAATTTAATTTGGTATTTAGAAGCCAAAAAATCAGAACAGGTCATTCCACAATCAATAGCGTTGGGACTTTATGCGCCATCAACTCAGGAAGTGCCATCTGGCGCTCAATAATTGCTTTTAGAAAGAATTTATTATTTTATGTTATAGCAAATGACACAACTTTTTAGACATAATTATGTCATTTGCTTATTACGAG
>CAZLGX010000153.1:0-3144 GCA_964559395.1 uncultured Methanosarcinales archaeon | reverse complement strand
TGATATATTGAATTTTGGCATGAATAGAAGTAGAGATAAAGGGTTTAAATAGGTTTAGATTTTTACATTTAATGATTATTAACTTGATTAATTCTCGTTATAATATCTTTCCTTAATCTGTATGTATTGGCCCACATTGCATAGCCAAGCCAGCCTTGCAAACTTTGAATAAAATCACTATGAGTTAAATCTCCAATTGCCAATTCGATACTTTTGCGACATGATTTTCTCTTAAATCTGCCAATATTACTCTTTTTAATGAGTTTATGATAATAGAAAACTCTGAAACCTAAGAAATTTACTCCTTTGTAAATTGGAATTATTTTTGACTTATTTGGGTGCAGCTCTAGTCTAAGGTTTGTTAAATACTTTTCAATTTTGTCTTTATATTCAAGTAAAACTTTTTTTGAATTATGCAGTATTACAAAATCATCAACATATCTTATATAGTATTTTGCTTTTAATTTGTGCTTTACAAAATAATCAAAATCGTTAAGGTAAAGATTTGCAAAAAATTGGCTTGTAAGATTGCCTAGCGGCATTCCTTTGCCCTCAATGGCTGTATAATGCTGGCTGAGAATTTTCTTAATCAGCCAAATAACATTTTCATCTTTAATGGTTCTATTGATTATTTTTATCAGGATATCATGGCCTATAGTATCAAAATAATGCCTGATGTCAGCTTTAAGAACATAGCCAATTACCATGCTATCATAATCGGAATTATTTATTTTTGAGCCGTTAATTGAAATTTTTCTCTTAAAATAATCAAATCTCTTCAAGGCGCTATGAATGCCTTTTCCTTTTCTGTTCGCATAAGAATCGTAAATAAATTTTTTATCGAATAGCGGCTCAATTATGTTACATAAAGCATGATGCACCACTCTGTCCCTGAAGGCAGAAGCATGTATTATCCTTGTCTTAGGGTCTCTTATAGTAAATCTCTTTAGCGGTTTTGGCATATAAGTATAATTTTCTAGCTCATTCTTTAAGGAAATCAAATTTTCCTTAAGGTTTTTTTCAAATTGGATAACATAAGTCTTTGAGGATTTTCCATTCTTGGCTTTTTTGAAAGCCTTTTCAAGATTTCCATAAGAAACTAATTGATAATAAAGATTGTTGTAAGTATTCATTTTGCCTAGCTTTCTTGGGCTATTCGACCAGCCTCGGTCTCGCTTTATTTTTGATATAAAATTTCGAGTTAGGCAGATTGTCGTTATTGGCGTTGAGATCCAAGTCCCTGTTCCGATAGAGCCTCCTCAAGCAAGGTAGCCTGCCAATTAATCAACATGTCAGAAATTTTTAATAACATTAAATTTGCAAAAATTTCCGAGCATGCTCAAAACCGCTTCAATTTATGATTAATCTTGGCGGTTTTTGACACCGCAGCTTTAATGTTCGCTCATGCTTTCCCAAGGCTTTTCATCGCTACCAATTATTGCTGTTGAATTTTATGGCTCTTGCGAGCGCTATTGACAAGCGTGTAGCCCAAGTCAGTTGATTCATCAGCTTATTTGGATAAGCCTCTCTAAACTAAGCTAGGACAAATTTGGGTTATAGAACAAGAATAAAAAATTATCTATTTCCGGAAAATGCTTCTCTAACTGCTTGAATAACACGTGCTTCTAATACTGCAGAATTTTGCGGGGCTGCGCCCACCAAAAAACTTACCCGACCAGCCTCGTTCGAGATAGGCAGAAAGTCGATATTGGCGCCGAGATCCAAGTCCCTGCCCCGATAGAGCCTCCTCAAGCCTGTTTTTTGAGTAGGTGTGTATAGAGTTCTATCGCCTTCGCCTAGTTCGTTTTCATTTGGCAATCCATTACTGACTAGATTAGGATTGTCAGAACTAAAATTTGATGTAGGCTGTAAAAGAACAGGCGCATAAAAAGCAATATTTTCATCATCTCCTAAATCAAATCTTAAACCTGCACTTTTCGTGAATTTGTCATCTTTAACTGTCTTAGCGCGGTAAACAACAACTGGCGCTTCTTCTGGATTAAACCCCCTATCTTTTAATTGTGGTAATAAATGTAGTCTTAATTCTTCATTAGGTCCTTGTTCTCCAAATACAGCAAGCCCAGTATCTTCATAAAATTGTTTCAGCTTTTTGAGAAGTGAATCATCTCCCATTGCATGAGCCTTTAATTTTAATGCTTCCGCAACAGCTTCTTCTGAAATAGCAGGAGTTATAAGTTTATAGTCATTTCCGCCTTCCTGTTCTGCATGATGTGCTATGCCAAATCTTATAAATAAATTTGATCCCTTCATTGGCTGGCCATCTTGTGGAGCAATAACTTTCATGTAAGGGTGGTACCCATACTGCTCCAAGAATTTTCTATAAGAGGCTTGGGCTACTTCCCCAGTCATTCCTTCTCCTAATTGTAGAACTTGAGGAGCATATTTGGTTAATGGTATGCCTGTCACTTCTTGCTTTTGAATTATTGCAGTTTGCATTTTGTCAGATAATATGTGGGATATTAGTGGCTTTATAAATCTTTCGTTTTTAACCACTTTAAAATAGTTACTATTTAGGCTCTATCACAATTTTATTACCCATCTTTGATATTGCTATTTCAACATTCTCGTTTAGTTTAAGCTGTTTTTCCAAATCACTCGGTATTCTCAGCATTAAACCCCCAGCGCTTTTTGAGAGATGCCTGTAAAGCTTCATTGGCTCTGGCCAAACGCCAAGTTTTCTTGCTACTGAAATAGTCTTTTGAGTTTCTTCTTGATAAGGGAATTCTTCATTGCAATTATCGCATCTTTCACCTTTAACGATAAATATATACCCTTCAATTTCTAGAGTTATATCTTCAACTTTCACTAAATTTCCTTTTTCGCATAGATTGCATTTTCTCATTTTCCCTCAGCTCCTGTTATTACAAAAATCTCCTTATATTCTTCATCTTTTATGAATATTAGTTTTCTGCTTTTTCCCTTTGCTCTTGTGTAGGATTCATATTTGTGCTTGCCGACCTTGTCAACCTTATATGCGCTTTCCAAGGCATTTCTTAATGAATCAACATCGTAATCCCATTTTCTCATCCAAGTCAAGATAAAATGTTTACTTGGCCGAATCTTGTAGCCGCTAGTATCCATAACTTTTTCACTATTTTTTATAATGTTTTTGTTATATATAAA
>CAZLGX010000152.1:0-3171 GCA_964559395.1 uncultured Methanosarcinales archaeon | reverse complement strand
TTTTTATATATTCGCTTATTATACTTCCATATTCATTGTCTAGCTTTTTTAAATCTCCAGTTAAGCTTACTTTGCCATTGAAAAAGCCTATCAACAAGGCATTGTCCTTGATTTTGCTTAACTCAGATTTAGAAACAACTACAGAAGTGCTTGTTTTTACCATAGAGAAAGTGATTTATAGGGTCTTTATTAAGTTTTTTGTTTGATTAAGCAGCATATCAACTGCTATTGCGTACATTGAAGCAAAATAGCCATAGTTTAAATAGCTGTCTGCAAAATGCAGTAGTGTTTTTTCTGCGGCATTTCTATACGATTCGTTTTTAGTGATAAAATGCAATCTTAAAAACACCATTGAAGAAAAGCAATTCTCTAAGAATTGTTTTTCTTTATATTTCAATGTGCCAAAATCTTCTTCCTTAAGAATTCTGTCAAAAAATCCATAGTATTTATTGTCATAAAAATTTTTTAAGATAAATTCTGCAATTTCATTAGCCTTTTCAAGATATTTCTTATTTTGTGCTACAGAATAAACATCAATTAGGCAATTCAAGAAATATATATTATCGCTTAATAATCCATCTTGATGTGCTTTACCATCAAAATAATGAAACAAGCCAGCTTTCCTTTCATAACAACTTTCCAAAATAAAGTTTGCAGTTTTTATCGCAAAATTTATAGCTTCTTTTCTATTTAGGATTGCTCCTGCTTTTATATAAGAAGAAATCATCATAGCATTCCAGTCAACGTAAACTGTTTTGTCAACAAATGGATATTTTTTCTTTTTTCTATCTTCTGAAGTTAAATGATAAAATTCTTCGTCTGCATCTTGAGAGCCATAAAAGCCTCCATCTTTTTTATTTGAAAGATAATTGTCTACATAAAAAATTATTTCTTCTGCAATCTTTTTATACTTATCATGTTCTGTTATGCTATATGCTACTGCATAATTTCTTAATAATCCAGCATTTGTGTCCAACATTTTCTCGTAATGAGGCATCTTCCAATCTTGTGTAACAGAATACCTAAAGAAGCCGAAGTCTATCTTATCACATAATCCTTCATAAATTTCATCTAAGGTTCTTAGCGCCATATCGAGATATTTATTATTTTGAGTTTTTTGGTATTGTAGAAATAATAAATCTAAGACTTCAGGGGAAGGAAATTTTGGTTGTAACCCAAATCCGCCATAAACTCTATCAAAATTATCCTCAATAGAAAGTAAAACTTCTTTAATTATTAATTCGTTTATTTCCGATTTTGTTATCTGTCTTTCCTTGCCCAAACTTTTAGTAGTTTCTAAAATATTTTTTTTAATCTCTTCTTTTTTTGTCTTATAGGAGGTTTTTACAGCTTCAAGCAATAATTTCATTCTTTCTGGCGGCACATATGTTTCTCCTGTTATTATACAGCCATCCGCGTTTAAAAAAACAGTCGAAGGAAATCCGCCCATGTTGTATCGTTCTCGTATATCGGGCCTTTCATCAATGTAAACTTTTATTGGCACAAAATCTCTGTTTATTATTTGAGCAACTTCTTCGTTTGAGTAAGAGGTAGCGTCTATCACATGGCACCAGTGGCACCATACCGCTGTTAAGTCTAGCAAAATTGGCTTGTCCTCTTTCTTTGCCTTCTCAAATGCTTCTTTGCCCCATTCGAGCCAGTTTACTTTTGTTTTCATAAAGAATTGATATATCACTACGTTTATAAAATCTTCTTTAACGACTCCTTACAACACCTACTCTAGGACAATATTTTCTAATATAACATTTAGAACTGAATGTATTTCTATTTATCATAATTTAAATCACCTTAAACATTGATTCAACCGCCAAATTATGATTTACGGTTTCTGAAATATATGTTCTACAACCACTGGACACTGGACATTTACCGACGTGAAGTATTTAAACTAAATCATTTACGCAGTTTCAACTTGGAAAAAGCGGTGATTTAAATGAAAAATTATAACGAAATACATTTATCAGATTTAGTCAATTGTTTAAAAAACAGTTATGTAAAATTAGAGCCAGAATTTCTAGTCAAATTATTAAAAGAAGCTTCTAAGAGCGAATTTCCTGCACAACAGAAAGAATTTGCATTAAGTATTGGTTACCCATTTAATGAAATAGCTAGAACGTGTCCTACAATAAGATCTTGGAATTATGGTCATGCACTTCCATTTGAAAGATTTTTGAAAATCCTGTATTTAACTAATTATGAATTAGATGATATTGAGGAATATATTATTTTTATCAAATCAGGAAGAAGAAAAGGGCAAATATGTATTAAGTTTCCAATAAAAATTGGAAAAGAGCTTGGGAACATAGTCGGACATATCTTAGGTGATGGCGCAATAGACAAAAAATATTTGCAGCCTTTTTATTCAAATTCCAATCTTGATTTGATAAAAGAGTTTATCAGAAATATGGAGATTGTGTTTGGAGTCAAACCAAGAATCTGGACACAGACAAAAGGAAATTTTGAAACCAAGTCAAAATGGATAGGAAGAATTAGTAATTTTAATAACTTACCAGAAAATTGCCAAATTGGACTTTTTTATCCAAGAATCTGTGGTTTAATACTCTATCAAATTTGCGGACCATTTGCTCATGGAAATAATAAGCAAATAACAGAACAAATTAAAAATTTTAACAAAGATTTTAAAGCAGACCTTATAAAAGCATTCTTTGATGATGATGGCTCTATCAATGCAGAATCTTATACTATGCGTGGCTTCCAAAATGATAAACAGCTTTTACTTGATATTAAAAATTTGTTGACAGACCTAGGAATAGAATCCAATAGAATATGCTTTTATATGAAGAATGGTAAAATTAGACATTCCTTTAACATTACGAAAAGAAAAAACTTCCTTATTTATTATAATTCAATTGGGTTTACTTCAATAAAAAAGCAACAAAGATTAAAATTACTTGCTTTTGGGAAATAAATAAACGTCTTTGTAGTACTTGCAGAATTCGTTTATTGGGCAAATGTTACACTTAGGTCCAATAGGTCTGCATATATTTTGGCCATGTAGCACGAAAATATCATTAAAATCTTGCCAATACCTCTTAGGGAGAATTTTCATTAAAGCAAATTCTGTTTGTTCTGGGGTTTTTGTATTTACCCACCCCAACCTATTTGGGATTCTGTGGCAATGAGTGTCTA
>CAZLGX010000151.1:0-3180 GCA_964559395.1 uncultured Methanosarcinales archaeon | reverse complement strand
ACAACAAACGGAGTTTTTGACATTCTTCATCTTGGTCATGTCAAGTATCTGGAAGATGCAAAGAAATTAGGAGATATTTTAATTATAGGAGTCAACACAGACAAATCAGTTAAAGAAAACAAAGGAGAAAAAAGACCAATAAATGATGAAAAATCTCGCTTACTGGTTTTGGCTGCTTTGGAAAGTGTTGATTTTGTTTTCTTGTTTGATGAAAAAGATCCCAGAAAATGGCTGAATAAAATAAAACCTAATATTCATGTCAAAGCAGGCGACTATAAATTAAGCCAAATAATTGAAAAAGATGTTGTTGAAAGGAATGGGGGAAAGATAGTCATTGCAAAAGCCGAGAAAAATTATTCAACAACGAATTTAATTAATAAAATGCTCTCAATCTACAAAAAATAAGCTTTAAATAGGCTTGATATTTCTAAGCAGTCATGGGGGTTAAAGAAATAGCTAACAAGGCAAAAGCCCTTGCCAAAGAGCATTATTACATAGCCATACTTCTTTTATTGTCATTGCTTTTTTTCCACAGCATCTTAAGCACGACAAAGATACTGACCAATGTCCATTACATAAATGACGTCACTTTCTACTCTTACAATATGAAAAAGGCATTGTCAGAAAACTCATTGCCATTATGGACACCATATTACTACAGCGGCAGGCCTTTATTTGCGCAGCCAGAATATTATTTCATTGATCTCAATTTCCTGCTGATTTTATTGACTGGGAACATCTATCTTGCGATGAATTTTAGTGTCATAATTCATTTATTTCTTGCAGGATTAGGTATGTATCTTCTTGTGCATTATCTCAGCCAGAATAAGGCAGCTTCTTTCATTTCTGCCTTGATATTCATGTTCAACGGCTTTATGCACGTTTTTATTTTAAGGGGGAATATAATGATTCTGGAAGGATATTCATTGATGCCTTTTATACTGTTATTCACAATAAAGGCTTTGAAGCAGAAGAATTTTGTGGTAAATTCAGTTCTTGCAGGATTGTTTGTTGCATTGATTATTTTT
Source organism: uncultured Methanosarcinales archaeon (assembly GCA_964559395.1). Lineage (GTDB taxonomy): Archaea > Nanobdellota > Nanobdellia > Woesearchaeales > GW2011-AR4. Next base: position 2,152 of record CAZLGX010000151.1, on the reverse strand, counting down.
GTTGGAGGCGTTATTTTCCTTCCTTACATCTTTCTGCTGATTGCAGCATATTCAATTATTTATCTTATAGACAAAAATTTCTCCGGCAAATTGCTCAAGCTTGCAATTGTTGGCATTATTATTCTTGCTGTCGGGTTTGGAATATCTGCCATAAAGCTGCTGCCAGGGCTAGAATTTATGAAGCTCTCTAACAGGGGCTTAGGCGTTCCGTACCAGGAATATCTTGGCGAGCCGGTCAAGATAAAAGATTTTGTATTTTCGTTTGTGACAAATGAATTTGGCAATGGAAGCATTTCAGCTGCTGTAGGTTTAAGCGGATTATTGCTCGTGCTTTTCGGGCTATACAGATACAAAAACAGAGTCGTATTATTTTCAGCTTTGGTTGTGTTAATGTCTTTTTTCCTGTCAACAGAATCTTTCATCTCAAAATTCCTTTATGATGTTCCATTCTTCAATCAGACAAGGCACATTGAAAGGGCAGTTGTCCTTTTTGCCTTTGCAGCCCCTATACTGGCTGGATTTGGATTCTTGAATTTGCAGTCTTTAATAGAAAAATTCCAAAAAATCGGCAAAAGGACTCTTTTTATTGTTATTGTTTTTCTTCTTTTATTTGAACTGGTGATTCTGCAGGCCTTACCTCAATCTGTAAAAGTAATAGAGCCGAAAGAGATACCTATACTAAGCCATATGGAAGAATATATTTCATTATTCAGGACAATAAATCTTGGATTGTCAACTTTTATTGGGGCAACAGGCTATAATTATTATTCCCAGCTTGGCATAAGTGAAATAAAAGGAGGCTCTGGCATATGGTTTAATGACTACTTGACATATCTCTCTGTAGCTCAAAATTCTCCTGCAAAATTATGGGGCGTTCTTAACAATAAATATGTGGTAATAGACAAAAAAACAGATATACGAGGATTAAAGTTAATAGACATATTTGAGCCTTGCCGTGAATGCACTATATGGGAAGCCTTTGGGCCATATTTGTATGAAAATGAGTTATTTCTTCCAAGATATTACACAGTGCCAAATGGGATTCTTGTTGTTGGAAATAACGAGCTTGTCCAGCAGCTTATCTACGGATTGATGCTGCAAAATTGGAATCCAAACAGCACAGTTTTGATTCGGGGCACAAAAATAAATGATTATGGCTTAGATTTTCTCAAAAAATTCAAGATAATATTTCTAGTGCGGGATTCTGTGAATGATAACAGCCTGCCAATACTTAGGGAATATGCTGCTCAAGGCGGCATAATAGTGCCTGACATCCTAAAAGGACAAAACAGCATGTCAGCAAATGACATGGAAGCAATTTTTAATAAAACTACTGGAAATTACACAGAAATAAATTCAACATATTATTCAAACAACAAGGTGGTTCTCGGATTAAATAGTGAGAAAGGCTGGCTTGTTGCTTCAGAAAGGTTTGCGCATTTTCCGGGATGGAAAGCAGCTCTTAATAATAATCAAATTGAAATGTTCAAGGCTGATAATATAATAACAGCAGTTTATCTTGACGGGCAAGCTGGAGAATTGAAGTTTGAGTACAAGCCAAGGGCATATAGGATAGGAAAGATTATATCTTTATTTTCTGTGATTGTTCTTATTGGATATTTTGGTTATATACTCTATTCGAGAAAATCAAATAAAGGTGATCAAAATCAAATTTGACCTTGAAAAAATTTTTTTAATGGTTTTTTTCGGATTGTTTCTTTACCTAGGCAGCGGATTTTTGTTTGACCATCAGTTAAGTCATGATTTCCCTTATGCATATCTGGCTTCTGATGCATTCCAGCACCAGACAAGGGCAGAAAGCATAAAGGATGCAGGAAATTATATAAATGAAGCCAGCTACATTGTCTTTGGCGTAAAAGACGCAATTGGATATTACCCTCCTGTGCTTTATGACTTAAGCGTTATTCTTTCGCATTTAAGCGGTTTGGAAGCTTATGACACTATTTACTTTCTTGTATTCTTTATTGCAGGCTTCGGTGCATTGGCAATGTACTTTATTATAAGGCAGTTCAACAGGAATGTGGCTATAATATCAATTCCAACATCTTTGCTCGTGTTTTCTGGTGGCCTATATACGGGATTCACTTGGGGTCATTGGCCTGCTATTGTATCGCAGGCTTTTCTTGTATGC
>CAZLGX010000150.1:0-3184 GCA_964559395.1 uncultured Methanosarcinales archaeon | reverse complement strand
GATGTATGATGCTATCTTTAAAGAATGTATCAAAAAGCTTTGGCGGAGTAAAAGCTGTGGATAGATGCAGTTTCGAAGTAAAAGAAAATACAATTACTTCGCTTATCGGACCAAATGGCGCAGGTAAGACAACAGTTTTCAACATAATAAGCGGGTTGACAAATCCCGATGCAGGAGCAATAAGATTGCATGGCAAGAATATTACCGGAATGCCTGCCTATAAAATTGCGCAAAATGGGATAAGCAGGACTTTCCAGCTTACAAAGGTTTTCAGGAATTTGTCTGTGAGGGACAATATGCTTATAGCTAAGAAAACAAGCGATGAAGAAATTAAAAAAAAACTTCAAAGCGTTTATTTTGAAAAACCGCTTGACACGATAGCATCTGAATTGTCCTATGGCCAGCAAAGGCTGCTGGAGATTGCAAGGGCATTGCTAATGCCGCACAAACTTCTGATGCTTGACGAGCCGACTGCAGGCGTTAATCCAAGTATAAGGCAGGAATTAAGGCAAATTCTGAAAAATCTGAAAAAAGATGGAAAAACTATCTTGTTAATAGAGCACGACATGGAATTTGTCATGGGCATAAGCGATATGGTTATTGTATTGAACGAAGGCAGGGTTTTGAGAGATGGCAAGCCGAAAGAGATTGTAAGGGACAAAAGAGTTTTGGAAGCTTACTTGGGAAAATAAAATGTTATCAATAAAAAATCTTAAATCCGGATATGGGAAAATGCAGATTTTGTTTGGCGTGAACTTAAATGTCAAGCCGAATGACATTGCAGTGATAATAGGACCAAATGGAGCAGGAAAATCAACATTGCTGAAAAGTATATTCAATTTAGTTGACATTTATAAGGGAAAAATAATATTCAAGGGAAAGGATATCACAAGGATTCCCACCCACCAGCTTATCCAGCTTGGAATAAGCTATGTGCCTCAAGGCAGGCAGGTTTTCAAGACTTTGACTGTCAGAGAAAACCTTGAGATGGGCGCCTTCCTAACAAAGGAAAAAGATTTGATTGAAAAGAAATTGAATGAAGTTGTTAAAAAACATTTTCCTGATCTAAAAAAGAAACTTAATGAATATGCCTTCAACTTATCCGGTGGACAGCAGCAGATGCTTGCGATCGGAAGGGCGTTGATGCAGGACCCTCAATTATTATTGTTGGATGAGCCATCGCTTGGATTAGCGCCAAGAATAATGAAAGAGTTATTCAAAAAAATTAAAGAAATAAATGATGAAGGCGTTACCATAATCGTAGTAGAGCAGAACGCAAAGCAAGCAACTCAAATTGCAGATAAGATATTCGTTCTTGAAGATGGAAAAGTGGCTTTAAGCGGCAACAAATCTTTGCTCAAGACAAAGAAGATACAGCATATTTATTTAGGTGGGCATTGATGTTCACTTGTTAGCCGAAACATTTATATACTTCTAAGTAACTTACTCTAAAGTAAACAAATGAGACAATCAAAATTCCAGTTCAAAAACCGCAAAGAAGAACTTATGATACTGGAAAAGCTTTACTCAGACAAGTTTCCAAAACTTGTTGTAATGTATGGGAGAAGAAGAGTAGGCAAAACCGCATTAATTCAGAAATTTTTAGGGATGCATGGGGGGATTTACCTTCTTGGCAGGCAGGAAACTGAGCTCGAGAACCTTAGAAGATTTAGCTACGAGATAAGCAATTTCTTTTCTGACGAGGCATTAAATACAAACCCATTTAGGAACTGGGATTCTCTATTCACTTACCTTACACAAAAGCTTAAGGAAAAAAGGTTTGCAATTGCCATTGACGAGTTCCCATACCTTGTCGCTGCAAACGGGGCTATGCCATCAATACTGCAGGATTATTGGGATAACCGCTTCTCAAAACTAAATGCCTTTGTAATATTATGCGGCTCATCTATCTCGATGATGGAAAAAATAGTTGGCTACAAAAGCCCAATATACGGCAGGAGGACAGAACAAATGCTTATTGAGCCGATGCGACTTATTGATGCAATTGAATTTATGCCTAATTCATTAATTATAGACAATAAAATTGAATATTATGCAATTCTCGGCGGCACTCCTGCATACCTCCTTGAATTCGATTACAATAAGGATTTAGAGCATAATCTTTTGGAAAACTATCTCCAAAAAACTAAATTTCTTTATCAGGATGCTTTATTCGTGTTGATGGAAGAGCTTACCGAGCCTAGGAACTATTTCGCAATCCTGAGAGCAATTTCCAAAGGTAAAAATAATTCCAATGAAATTGTAAACGAGACAGGGCTAGACAGGGGGTTGGTTGGCAAATACATAAGCGTGCTCGCAGACCTCCACTTTATAGAAAGGCTGCTGCCGATTACAGAGAAAAAGACATCAAGAAAAGGCATATACAAAATTAAAGACAATTTCTTCAAGTTTTGGTTTAGGTTTGTGCATGGCAATGAGGACTATATTGAGCAGAACAGGCAGGAATTATTGCTAAAAGGAAATATTTTGCCTAATTTAAATTCTTATGTAGGGGAAATTTTTGAAGATATCTCCTTGCAGTTTATTGCAGATAAAAAAGAATACAAGGGCTTTTTATTTGGCAAGTGGTGGCATAAAGATACAGAAATAGATATTGTAGGAAAATCTCCAAATGAGCTTATTTTTATTGAGGTCAAGTGGAAAAATCTAATAGAATCAGAAGCTACAAGCATTCTCGAGGAATTAGCAAAAAAATCAGAGAGATTTCCCGCAAAAGATAATATCAAGAAAATTTTTGGAATTATCGCAAAAAAAGTCGATAAAAAATATAAGTTGCGCCAAAAGGGATATATCTGCTTTGATGCTGGTGATTTTTGATATATAGCGGAAGACATAATTATTTATACAAAATTGTTATGTCTTCCTGATATAGTAGATGACTATATATTGTACTAAAATTTACGTCATCTACTATAGATAAAAGCATATTTATTATTTGGGAGGGCATTAAAAAAACTGAAAAGGACTGAGAATTCTATAAAAACCGAAAGGTTTATATATAACAAAAACATTATACAAAATAGTGAAAAAGTTATGGATACTAGCGGCTACAAGATTCGTCCAAGTAAACATTTTATCCTGACTTGGATGAGAAAATGGGACTACGACGTTGATTCATTAAGAAATGCCTTGGAAAGCGCATATAAGGTTGACAAGGTCGGCA
>CAZLGX010000149.1:0-3207 GCA_964559395.1 uncultured Methanosarcinales archaeon | reverse complement strand
CTGCTCTCCCAAATGCCTCGCCATCTCTCAAAAATTTCTCATCTCTGATTTTTCATGGGTTGCCGAAAAATCGAAGAGAAATTTTTGGAGGGCTCGGCACTTCGCTTAATCCGATATGTTATATGAAATTTTTTCCCCGCCTTGCTCTTTCAGCAATTTATAGATGAGAATTCTTTTTCACATGCAAAGCTCAAAAGAACTTTTGAATTTTCTTTAACAAAAATTAAGCATTAAATTATGTTCTCTTCTATAAACTTCGGGTTGAACTTTTAATAAGAATTTTCCTTTTTGATTATTAATTATTGACAATCGGTTTAATTTGTCCGCCGACCAATGTGAAAGTCGGCGGATTTATTGGTATGTTTCACCGTAGTAAAACCTCTTATGAAACTGCCTGCCCGCTGGCAATTTGCATGCGGGCTACCTCTGTCCTAAGTATGGAAATTCTTTTTTAAGAATAAGTTCAACCAAATTTTTTGCTTTCTCGGTTTCGCATAAAATTGGTATTTTATGCGGCTCGCTTTGCTCTCCTAACTTTTTTCATTGATGGTTTTGAAGAAGGGAGAAATATAACTTAATATTGATTTTACCGAAAAGTATTTATTTTCTGACTTTCCTGATTAGATTATGTCTGAGGAAATTAAGTCGTATATCGGGTTGTATTTAGGAGCAATTACATCTTTTTTTGGAGTGTGGGCATATCTAATGTACTCCCTTGGAAGAGACTCTCAGCATGATGTAGGCGTTTTACAAAGGGCAGCACAATTGCCACATTTATCTATTGAGGATGCATTAATTCAAAGAAAATATAGGACACTACGCGTTTTTAATGGTGATGAATCACTGCCAATAGCCCCTTTTAATAAATGGGAAAGACCTAATTGGGGTTATTCAGACAATCCAGATAAATTAGAAAGGAAGGATATACAAGAGGGAAAAATTGTAAGAGTAGGTCTTGAGGGAATAGTACATGAAGCTTCTAGTGTGCAAAACGAAGAATTAACAATTAGATTGCCATTAACACCAATTATCTATAAGACTTTTACTTTTCCTATAGATTATCAGATACTTAAAGTTGATGGGCATGATGTTTATTTTGCCCATAGCAATAAATTTAGACCCCCTTTTGTTTTAGTGGGTGGGATAATGTCAGATAGAGAGATTAGATATGAACCTCCTCCAATTCAATTTATACCTATTGAAGTAGGTGATCATGTCGTACTTATTGGTATGTACATAACAGAGAAGGTAAAAGAATTTAATAAAGTAGCATCAAGATTAAGAGGTTTACAGCCAAATATGTTATTTGTAGCTGATTCTTATCCTTGGCATGGTACTGAAATGCTTGATAGTTTAGATAAAAAAAGGATGGAAAAATTTAACCATTTTTGGAATAGAAGAAGAACTGGTGAATATATGGAACTTGTGAAGTTTCCTGGATTTTATGAAGATAGACCACCAGTATAATGAGATTCTTTGTCATCTCTTAATTCCAGTGGTTTTATTTTAACTTTATCACGACAAATATTGCTGTTGTAGCTTTAAAGGAAAATAAATGAGATTTTATGAGAAAGATTTAAATAAACCACCACCTAATAGCAGGTATATGAGAAAAAACAAAACAACCTCAAGACTAAAAGGCGATGAATTGATAATGGCAATAAAAGAAGCCCAGAAAGACCCTCAATTTATTAGAGAAATCAATAAATTCATAAAAGCAACAACCAATGTGTATAGATTAGATTAAATTTCTGAATTTGCTGATTAAATCATTATACAGCAGAAAGTTAGGTGTTCTAAGATTTTCTTTTAGGTTGATATGCTTATAGGCTTTCAAGGCGTTTTTCCCAAGCATTGTCCTCTCATCAGCAGAATATACTATGTCCAAGCCATTAAAGCTGGCACATGCAACTATCATAAAATCTATCCTGATGCTGGTGTCCCATCCGTAAATCCCTCCAAGATTTCTGTAGCAATCGTAATACTTTCTTGCTAAATCTGTTATTTTTATTGAATTCTCAAGAAAATGCCCTCTTGTTATTTTGTCATACAGAATTAGCAAAAGTATTCTTGTCTTTCTGCTTAATTTTGTTACTTTTGGAATGTCTCTTATTTCCTGTCTTATTGGCCTATAACCATAAACAATAAACTCTTTGTCAGTTATAATTTTATTTTCTAGTTCATCTGCATCTTTCTCTTTTAATAATAGTCCATAAATGTTGGTATCAAATATAACTCTCAGCATATAACTTCAATAATATAGTGTTTATATAAACTTTACTAGAAGCCCTGATTTCTTATAATTTCCCTCACTTACGTTCAATATCTATACTAATCTTCAAAACCTATGAAAAAAGTACACCGACTGAGCTTACGCTGTAAGGAGCTTTTACCTTCAGTAAAAGGAATAAAAATGCAATCCGCACACCCTTAATGGTAGTGCTTCTTTTTGGCGGGGAAAAAACTACAGCGACCATCAAAGGTCGCCTTCATATAACAAAAATTTAATAAGTTATATTCAATTTTTGAATTGCCGTCGACAAAGTTGCCGGTAAACCGTAAATTCTTTTTAGCTGCTGCCTTCGTTTAATCTCACAGAAAAATAAAAGTATGAAATGCCACGCATTCACCTTTTACAGGTTGCCAATTGCAGTAAGCAGTTTCCTATGCCCGGCAATAAGCTTTTCAAATTGCTTCAGCTCTTCAGCTACAATTTCATATTTTTCCTTATCTCTTGAATTCCCGTATTTTGCCATTTTTTATCCACTCCTTGATTTCTTCATTGGTATAATAGTTCTCGCGTATTCCCTGCATAACTTTTGCATGGGCTGGATCATCTTTAACCCTGAAAGCAGCTTTATTGCCCAGTAAAAACTCCTTTGCAACAATAAATGCTGTTCTTCTATTGCCGCTTGCAAATGGGTGCTTTTGGATAAGCCCTTTAAGCAAAGACACCGCTTTATCATATATGTCCCCTTTCGCCTGCCTGCATTCTTCTATTGCTGAGTCAATTTTATGATTGCTAAGCACCTTTGGCTGGTCTGCCTTTTTTACCTTAATAATGGCCAAAGCCAATAGGTTATACTCAATCACCTTTTCCCTTGTTGGGTATTTGATATTGTTTGCCATGTTCAATCATAAACCAGGATTATTTAAATACTTTCTTGAAGTGTACCTCTTTCTTGAAAAATACTCAAGCACAGGCCC
>CAZLGX010000148.1:0-3231 GCA_964559395.1 uncultured Methanosarcinales archaeon | reverse complement strand
ATTGATGGCATTCCTGCAAGAGAGAACAAAAAGTCCAGTTGAAGAGAGATTATATTTTCCTGATGGAAATAGTGTATCAGTAAGGAATCGGGCTCAAGGACTAGTTGATTATTTTAAACAAAATCCAGAAGCCGCAAATTTGGCAAAAGAATTTTTCTCAAATGCCTCATGTAGCGATATTGCATCATTGACTCAAAGCATAACGGAAGGAACTAGAGATTTGACTATATCCAGAGGTGCAATGGAACTTAGAAATAGTTTACAAAACTCGCCTTTGGCTAGAATGCTTGGATTATCTGGAAGAAGATATGAATCTGGAACAAGATATGATGAATTTCAGGGAATGCCTGTACTACCTACCCCACCTAGTGGTGGTTATACATCACAACCAACTACTGAAAGTTGGCTTGGATATGGTGGAAGAGTTATAAAGAATGGCGTTGAGGGTTTGACATATGTGGCTGCAGCATTACTTCTTGTTGCTGCTGCAAATGGAACTAGAGATTTTTATAAAAGGGCTCAGAAGCATGATCTTTTTAATAGATTTGATAAGGGAATTATGGATTTTCTTCATCTAGGCTCAAAAAAAGACTCCAAATAATTTAAAAATAAAATATTTAGCAATGGTTTAGATTTACAATATCTAATCAAAGTTTTCCTTCAGTTTATTTTTAGTTCTTCTTGGCTCATATTAGAACATTCCAATAAAAATGCTGCCATTAATTTTATCAACAATAAAAATATTTGAATAAAAACCTCAAGAAATTCAATACCCCATCATAATCTCGACTTCATTGCCAAATATTTTCTTCAAGTTCTCGAACATCCTTTCTTTTATTGAGGTTTTTTGCGGGAATTGCGCGCTTGCAATGTATTTTTCCATCTCTTCCAATGAGCTCTTCTCTATTTGGCCTAAGCTGCCGTCTTCATTTATTTTTGCCTTGGTTATTTCTTTCTCTTCAGAATCCAAGTCGTAGGTTATGTAGGCTTCATTGCCAAGCAAGATTACTTCTCCAAATTTGCTGCCATGCCTAACCCTTATCTTTACCCTTTCCAAATCCCTCACTCTTTTTCTTTGTATGTGCTCGACAAGGAATTTTATCAATCCTGCTGACTCAAGATGCAGCTTCTCTATTTCCACCTTTGACAATTTTTTCTCGTCATAGTCTTTCTTTGCCTTCATAACTTCCTGCAAGGTCCTAAGGAACTTTGAAGGTATTTTGCCTTCAGAAACAAGCTTGTCTTCAAACAAGCCCAATATTTCGCTGTCTCTAGCCTTCTCTATGCCTTCCAGTCTTAAGACATCTCTTACAACAGTTGTTATGGTATCATAAATGTTCAGCATTTCCTGCTCTTCCCTTATTTTTTCAATCTGCGTGAATAGTCTCTTGAGTCTCTTGAGGTATTTGTCGCTGTCCTGTAGCAACTCGTCAATCTCTTTTCCTGCAAGTTCTTTTTTCTCACCGTGCTCTATGGCCTTCCTTATCTCAACAACCCTTTCAAGAATTTTTATGAATTTATCCTCAAGCAGCTTCTCCTTATGGACAAAGATGTCCCTCATTAAAGATCCTGTTTCTTTTGGCGACGGAGGAGCAACTCCGTAAAGCATTAAAGCTGCCTGGCTTGGTGTTAGCAAGGCATAGTATATATCTTCCATGCCTATCTCATTTAATCTCAATTGGACTCTTCTTATTACCTGCTCGCCAGAGCCCATAAATATGTCTATAGCTTCAGGGCTTGGCTTTATCTTGCCCATCTTAAGCAATTGCTTCCACGGCATGAATATGCCCCTGTCAAAAAATGGCACACCATCTCTAAGCAAAGTGTAAATAACAGGGTTTGCTTCTCTCAGCGAATCCCAGAAATCTGTCAAGATGTAGACTTGGATGTTGATTTTATTTCTTATGCCTGTAAGCTCGCCTGCTTCTATTCCCATGCCAATAATAATAGCTCTTAGCTTATCTTTTAACTCAACTCTTGTCATCTTTTTGACGTCTGTATCGTCAATAACTATCCACACATCAATATCGCTTGAAGGGGTTGCTTTCCCCTGAACCAAGGAGCCTGCCAAAACATAGGAAACGATGTATTTCTCGAATTTCTTCAGAACCATTGTTTTATGGACTTCTGCGATCTTAATGGCCTGCAGCATTCCATTGTCGTGTATTGGAGCTGATAGCGCTATAAGCTGGAGCAATTCATATTTTGCATCAAAACAATTTTGCCATAATTCTGATAAGATCAAAGTTTGAGGCGTTATATTAGGATCAATCTCATGCCCAATGCTTTGAACTATAGCTGTCAGTTTGTCTTTTAATTCCAGCTTCGACATTGTCCTGCTGTCTGAGTCATCTACTAAAACAAGGACATGGATTTTGTCTTTGTCTTCTGGTTTCGGCTCTGCTGTTTGAATTGGCTGTCCTGGAGCAAGCTGCATCTGCTGCAATTGCTGCAGCTCTTCCGGCTTCGGCGGCGGCATTAATGCTATGCCCATTATGTATTTATCAAATTTCTCAAGAACTTGCTTTTGGAATTTTTCAAGCTTTGACTTAATGGCTTTTAGCTTTTCCTGCACATCATCAGGCAGTTTTGAAATAGTCTCTGCTTCCTTGGCTTGAACAGGATTCTGCGGAGCTTCATTAAAGTCGCTATATTGTTTTCTGTCTTTTTTCCCCATAACCAACCCTTTAATTCGTGTTTTTACTATATTTATAAATGTTTGCTTATTAATTCGATGTAATATATTCTATATAGAAAAGAAATCTTATTTAGTCTATAAACGGAAAAATTTATATACTTTGATTATATCGGTATAATCATGCTTGAAGTTGAAGCAAAAGTCAGGAAATGGGGAAGATCTTTCGGAGTAGTTATACCTAAAGATAAAGTAAAAAAAGAAGGCATACAAGAGAATGAAACTATCGGGCTTTTAATCACAAAAAAAACTAATGTTTTGAAGGAAACTTTTGGAACTATGAAGTTTAAAAGAAGTACTCAGGAAATATTAGACGAATCTGATAGAGAAGATTGGGATGAGTGAAACACATTCGTCTGTTTCTGCGAAAGAAGTCGAGAAAGAGCAAAAAATTTATTTTTTTGATACTTATGCTTTTTTTGAGATAATAAAAGGCAATCCTAATTATAAACTATACACATACACTAAATTTATTACCACTATTTTTAACATGGCAGAACTAAACTACAATCTCAAAAAAGAAAAAGACAGGAAAA
>CAZLGX010000147.1:0-3242 GCA_964559395.1 uncultured Methanosarcinales archaeon | reverse complement strand
AGGAATATGCCGTAGCTACATTTGAATTATTCTTTACAAACTCCCAGTTCCTTTCCGGATCAAATCCAAGTATACTGATTGTTCCTGAATTCTTCTCAAGCAAGCCTGTAAGAATATTAATTGTGGTGGATTTACCGGCTCCATTTGGGCCAAGCAATCCAAAAATTTCGCCTTTTTTTACTTGAAATGAAATATTGTCTACTGCTGTTATTATTTTTCTTCTTTCCTTGAAAGTCTTAACAAGATTTTGGACTTCGATGTAATTCATACAAGTGCCAAAAATGATATAATTTAAATTACTATCTATTCAATCTCCCTAATCTCCAGAATGTCAACATTTTTCCTTGGATTTATGTCAGAAACTATGATAATCCTGTCCCCTCTTGCAAGAAATTTGTTTTTTCTGAGAATTGAAACGGCTTTATTTGCCATTGAATCAAAATTATTGCTAAAAGTTATTTTAAACGGAAATGTGTCCCAGTATACCATCAATTTCCTTCTGGTCTCTTCATTATTTGTGAAAACAAAAATATCAATATTTGGCCTGTTTTTTGTGACGAGGCTTAGCAGTTTTCCTGTCTCAGAAAATACAATAATTGCTTTTGCATCAAGGTTTTCTGCATTGATGCACGCTCCTAAAGTAATTGCCTCTTTAACGTCTTTTGTTTTGAAATCTTCTCCTATCTCAAACTTAAGCTTTGTCTGGGTGTTTTTTGCGATTCTATGCATTGCCTTGACGCATTCAACTGGATAGTCTCCTTTTGTAGTCTCGCCAGAAAGCATGATACAATCTGCTTTTTCAAAGACAGCATTTGCCACATCTGTCACTTCAGCTCTTGTAGGCCTCGGATTTATTATCATAGACTCAAGAAGATGCGTGGCTACAATTACCGGCTTGCCTGCTTTGATGCAGCTGTCTACAATTTTTTTCTGCACAATTGGTATTTCCTCAAATGGGATTTGAACGCCTAAGTCACCTCTTGCAACCATGACACCATCAGCTTCGTCTATAATCTCGTCCATATTTTCTATGCCATCCTGGTCTTCAATCTTCGCGATTATCATTGCGTCTGAGCCGAAGCTGTCAAGCAGTTTTCTCATTTGCTTGATGTCTTCTCTTTTTCTTACAAAAGACTGCGCAACATAATCTATGCCATGTTTTGCTCCTAGCTTTACATCTTCAATGTCTTTTTTTGTTATTGCAGGCAAATCTGTTCTTATTCCAGGAATATTGACGCTTTTTCTTTTCTCAAGCTTTCCTTTGTTTAAAACTTCGCATGTGATATGATATGGCTGTATATCCAAAACCTTCAAGGCAATAAGCCCTTCATCAATCATTATAACATCATTCTTTTTTACTTTGCTAGTTAGAGTCTGGTAATCAATAAATGTGTGCTTCTCACCTTCTTGTATATCACAGGCACTGCTTACTGCGATCTTAAATAAGTCACCTACCTCTAATCCAAACTCAGTTTGGGCGCTTGTCCTTATTTCTGGCCCTTGAGTGTCAAGCATTATTGCTATTGGAAATCTAGTATGCTGGCTTACTTTCCTAATTTTCTTAATTACAGCAGAATGCCATTCATGAGTGCCATGGGACATATTGATTCTTGCAATATTCATTCCAGCTTGGGCCAGCTTTCTTATTGTTTTTTCGTCTTCTGTCTTGGGGCCAATAGTAGCTATTATCTTGGTTCTGCGCATATAGAAATCAAATTTTAGTTTGTTTTTAAAGGTTTTTGTATCCTATTTTAAATTCCCCCTCAATCTTTCTGCTTCAAGAATTTTCTTTATAGCATTTATATACAAAGAACTCCTCATATCGCATCTAAAGTCAGTGCAAACTTTTGACAGCTCCCTTGTGGCATGCGCCATGTAATCTTTTAATCTTTCAAGAACCATTTGTTCGCTCCAGTAGAAATTTGTGGAATTTTGCACCCATTCAAAATAAGAAACCACAACGCCCCCGGCATTTGCAAGTATATCTGGCATGACAAAAATTTTCTTATCAAGCAGAATTTCATCTGCTTCAGGCGTTATTGGTCTGTTTGCCATTTCAAGCACTAGCTTTGCTTTTACATTGTTTGCATTCTTCTTTGTTATCTGGTCTTCCAATGCAGCAGGAACCAAAACATCTGTTTTCAGCTCAAGCAGCTCTTCATTTGAAATTTCCTTTGCTGCTTTGAATTTTGACAATTTTCCTGTTTTTTCCTTATGCTGCATCACATCTTTAATATTTAATCCATTTTTGTTGAAAATTCCGCCTTTTGAATCGCTGACAGCAATCACTTTATAGTCCCATTCATGCAAAATCTTGGCTATATTCATTCCCACATTCCCAAAGCCTTGCACAGCAACGCTAGTTTTTTTAGGTTCCATATCAAATGAGTCAGCTAACTCTTGCAGCACATAAGCTCCGCCCATAGAAGTTGAAAATTCTCTTGCTTTTGAGCCGCCTAGTTGTATTGGTTTGCCTGTGATAACTGCAGGCACGTGCCTTCCCTTTAGCTTTTCATATTCATCAAGCATCCATGCCATTATTTTTGAATCTGTATTTACATCAGGAGCTGGAATGTCAATATCCGGACCTATAAAATTATTGATTTCCCTTATATAGCCCCTGCTTACTTTTTCCAGTTCATTTTCTGAAAACCTTTTTGGCTCTATCATTACACCGCCTTTTGCGCCGCCGTAAGGTAAATTAACAACAGCGCATTTCAAAGTCATCAGGAAAGCCAATGATTTTATCTCTTCAAGATTTACTTCTGGATGAAATCTTATTCCGCCTTTTGTTGGGCCTCTAGCGTCATTAAATTGAACCCTGTAGCCTGTAAAATATCTGATTTCTTTAGAATCGAGCTTCACCGGAAAACTGAATGTAAGAATTCTTTTTGGTATTGTTAAAATATCAAGCTCTGCCTGGCCAAGCTTTAATAGCTTAGAAACCTTGTCTAATTGGTTATAACAATCAATGCATACGTTGTCTTTTTCCATAAATATTCATATAGATAAAAAGAGTATATAAGAGTTTTTATATATATTATTTACATAACTGAAATCTTATATACTAAGCGCTTTTTTCAGTGCCTCTTTATCATAACCAACTATAATAGTACTATTCACTTCTGTAACAGGCACTCCAAACTGGCCTGACTTTTCAAACATTTCATTTCTGGCTTTTTCATCTAAGCCAACATTAACTTCCTGATATTCTACATTATTAGCCTTTAAGAATTCCTTTG
>CAZLGX010000146.1:0-3266 GCA_964559395.1 uncultured Methanosarcinales archaeon | reverse complement strand
AAAAAATATGGAAGTTGCAAAACAAATTCCAAAACAAACCAAGAAAATCTTGACTGACATAACTGGAGAGCCTAGGTTAGAGAGAGCTATAAGCATGACATTAAAAGATGCTGCAAAATACAGATTAAATGGAATAAATGAAAAAATAAAAAAATTTACTGAAAAGTATAAAGCTGGATTTGATAAATTTGAGAAGTTGTGGAAGGAAGGCAAAATTAGAAATAAATTTTCTTATGATGTTGAAAAAGATTACTTGGAATGGGATGCTCTTATTACAAGAAAGAATAAATTAGAGAGGATTCTTAAATGGATCGTTTGAATCCAAATGATTTTGCCTCATTAATTGTATATCTATGCGATAAATATGAATTTATTTCTGACTATGAATTAAACATAGACGATAATATTATTGTTAAATCGAGAATTTTTCTTATTGATGCTTCCTTTATTGAGATTTATTATAATTTTGAAAATGGCAAAACTTCATTTTCGTTAATAAGAAATAATAAGAGAATTTTTGGAGTAGATAATTTAGGATTTTGGCATATTCACCCTTTCGATAATCCAAAAAAACATATTAAATCCAAAGAAATTAAATTGGAAGATTTTCTAGGAAAAATAAAAAATTATTTAAGTAAACTCAAATATTATAAATACAAAAACTGAAAGTGCAGATCCAACAACAGACAACATGATAATAAAGAATGCATTGACACAAAACCAAGGCTCATTAAGCCCGACATTGAGTTCTTTTATGGTGCAAAACAATACTGGAGCTACTGTTGCTTATGTCAAAAATCGCAATTTAGAATAATGCATGGCAATTTTTGATCATGCTCGGAAATCGAAACAATTATTATTTATTTTTGCGATTTCCGGCATGTCAACTCAACAGGAGGATTGTTCTTGGTTGGAAGCTTGGCTGAGAATGTGAAGTTTAGCTGATTTATGCATTTTATAATACAAATATTGTATTTTTATGTTCTTTTTCTGTCTTAATATAAGGATATCCTATATAATAACACAAATTAAGTATTTAGGTTTAATTAAATTTTATTTTCTATATTGAAAATTAGTTTATGTGAATCCTACATATATTATATGTTTAAAATACAGATATTGTATTTAACCCTCTTTTTCTATACTAAATCAAAAGATTTATATATTAGTATAGTAATTTATATATTAATATATAGAAATATTACTATAAAATGGAGTTCGACAAAAAAAGAGGATCGAACGGGATTGGATTTGGCAGCGAGAATCCAGAAGAAAGCTTTCTGAGAGATATTCTTGGGCAAATTAGTGAGAGGTTAAAGCAGAAATTTAATTATTCTGATGAGGAGATATTCGGCTTGTGGAACTCTGAAAATGCAATTTACATTCCTGTTGCAATTTTTTCCGGAAAATTGAGCCCTGCTGAAGCACTTGCAAAATTTCTGAAGGAAAACCACAATCTCGGATACGCTGATATTTCTCAATTGATTGGAAGAGATGAAAGGGCAATATGGGCAAATTACAAAAGGGCTGTAAAAAAAATGCCATGGCCTTTTGAGATTGCAAATAGCATTGTTGTTCCTGTTTCTATTTTCAGTTCTGATAAAAGCATTCTGGAATCTCTAGTTTGTTATCTTAAAGATGCCAAGAAAATGAAGAACAAGAATATTGCAAAACTGTTGAACAAGAATCCTGCAAACATATGGACTGTGCACAATAGGGCAAGAAAAAAGGAAAATGGGCAATAAGAAAATAGAGTTAATCATTTTTATGATTTTGTTAATTTCATCTATATCATTGCTAGCTTTTGCTGTTCCGAATTCTTTGACATTGCAGGGAAAATTGACAAATCTTGCAGGCGCTTCGCAGCAAGGCACATTTAACTTTACTTTTGCTATTTATGACAACACAACTGCTGGGAATAAATTATGGGAGTCCATCAACCAAAGCATAACAACTGATGCCAACGGAGTTTATGATGTAATTTTGGCTAACCTTAACCTAAGCTTTGCAGAGCAGTATTATCTAGGCATTTCAGTGCAAGGAGAGAATGAAAGTGTTCCAAGGGTTAATTTGACTTCATCTCCATATTCATTTAGAGCAAATGTTTCAGAAGCGCTTAATCCAAATGCAAGCTATTTTGTGAATAATCTAAGTGTTGGCGGACATTTAACAGTTGGCAACGCAACTTCTACACTAGAAATAAGCACTCAAGCATTTAATCTTACAAGAAATGGAACTTTAAGCTTGGCTCAAAATATAACGTTAGGAGAAAATTTGATATTTAGATTTGGCCAGATTATTGACAACTTAGTCAATGGATGGCTTAGGATTACAGGCGGATTAAATGTAACAAGCGGCTTAATTGTTGGACAAGGGGCAAATATAAGCAGCGGCTTAAATGTTATCAGCGGAAATGTCGGCATAGGCACAACATCCCCATCACACAAATTAGTTGTTGCAGGAAATGTCTCAATACAAGGCAATCTTTCAGTTGATTCTAATTTATCAGTTGATGGCTCTACTTTGTTTGTTGATGCTGAAAACAACAGAGTTGGGGTTGGAACAACAACTCCAAATGATAATCTTGAAGTTATTGGAAGCTTGAGAGTTTCTAAAACTTTAAATGCATCTTCAATAAATGCAACAAATATAACTGCATTAAACTATTATATCGGCTGGACTAATTTATCAGATTATCCAAGTGGATGCCCTTCTGGACAGTTTATGACAACAGTTGGAGATACAATCACTTGCGCAGTTCCTTCTCCCTCAACTGCAGGCGGATGGACTGATGACGGTGATTTAATAAGGCTAAATACATTTAGTGACAGTGTAAGCATTGGCTCTAATTTAACAGGAGAAAAATTGATTTTAAATGGCTCATTTAGGGTTGATAATTCAACAACACCTGTGTTTTTTGTGAATGCTTCTTCGCAAAGGGTTGGAATTGGATTGACTTTGCCTAATGATGTACTAGAAGTTGTTGGAAATGTCAGAATATCTGGCAGTTTAAATGCAACAAACATAAATGCGTCAAGGTTTTATGCCCCTTCAGGTGTAAGCAGCCCTGTGTACACATTTACCAGTGATGCAGACACAGGTTTCTATAACCAGTTCAGCGACCAGATGGAAATCGGTATTGCAGGTCAACGCGAATACACAATAGGAGCACATCTCTTAACGAGTTATCTTAGTTCATTCACGATTGATGCAAATGGCGGAGATTTTATATTTCAGACTTCTGGAGCAGAAAGGATGAGGATCGA
>CAZLGX010000145.1:0-3311 GCA_964559395.1 uncultured Methanosarcinales archaeon | reverse complement strand
GTTAGGCAAGAACATTTGCGGACACTTGTGCATCATTACTTTCATTTACATTCAAAATTTATCTAACGAAATAATGGCTTTGATATACATTAACTGATGTTTTGGTTTATCTTTCAGATTGAATTTCATATTTTTAAGTTGCATTTGATTCAAATGTTTAAAATGCTTCATTAACGAAAAATACATTAAACAATTCTTAAAAATAAATCCACCCGCCGCCACTCGCCCCACCACCCACCCATTTATGTCATTACTAACTAATAACAAAAAGCGAAAGGTTTAAATATCCATATCATTGCTACCTTAAAGATAGAAAATGGACACACCAGAACTAAAAAAAATTGCAGAATTCGGTGGATTTGATCTATTTATATTTCCAATGACTGTTGGGAGTGCTTGGAATAAAGCACCAGGAGGCACTTTAGAAGATGCTCTGTGGGCGAATAATTCTACAAATCTTGAATTAGTAAGTTCTAGTGATAGGTTAAGTTTAATAATAGGAGAAACATACGCAAGCCCCCGAAGAAGCCCAAGAGCTTATTTTACATGGGGAAGACAGCCACCAGACTGGTTGAAGCATCGAGAACTTTTTGTTTCAGAAATTCAGAGTAATGAAGATTTACTTAGGCAGATGATATTCTTTTCTTTGAATCAGGTAATTGCGCCAAATCTTAGCGGAAACTCTTTTCCTTATGTCTTTCAGGGGTCACCTTTACATTATAAAACAATAATCGAAAGGGCAGATTTTATGGAAAGGTACGAATCTGATCAAGATTTCAGGCAGGATATGGATAGAAGGATGGCAGAGTACAGACAAAAATATGAAGATATTGTTAGGCGTGTACATGATGGAAGTCTTAAAATCGATAAGATTGACGACGCTTTAGAAAGCATTAAACCAGTAGAATATAGAGAAGTGCATGAAGCATTCGCACATGGACATGATGCTCATAAAGCTTGGTCAGAAGTTGTGCTTGAAAAATCTCCTGCTGCTCCATTTTTATGCTTCCCAGCTGATGCAAGTTCAGGATACATATGGACATTACATGGAGTTCCAGAAGAACATTTTGGACCTATTGAAAGACATCAAGATGGGCATTTAGTAATAAGAAATATGTTAACGGAAGAGCCTGTAGAAATACAAATTGTAGAGGCTTACAAACAAGGAAACAAAGAAAGAGCAGTAGCATTGCTTCGCAACCACCTAACAACCAGTCCGCGTGTTGAGTCTTATAGAAACCGTGTCTCAAAAATCCTTTCTGATGAGCAACGGTTAGAAGCAGTTGCAGATGCAGTAAATAATTATCTGCCGATGTTGATTAGATCGTACAGGGCATTTGAAGGTATCTACAGGCATATGGAAAGAAGAATAACTGAGTTAAAATGGTATTAGTAGAATCCAGAAGTGGTCAAAACGATATCGGGGCAAGAGTTGATGAAACGTTTAGTAGGATGTTTAATAGAACCCTTGATCATATTGAAAAGATTGAAATTCTACCAGAAGCTCAGTACAACGAAAGGGTTATACGAACTTCCAATTAAATCTCCACAATCTTCCCAAACGGCCCTGGATTCATTATTTTTGTCTTTCCGATTTTGTCTTCCTTTCCAAAATTCTCGTGCAGATGCCCGCAAACATGCAAATCAATTTTATATTTTTCAATAAAATTCCTGAATGACTTGTTTCCTGCATAATTTTTGCCGAGTTTATCAGCTTTTGTGCCGTAAGGAGGACCATGCGTCAAAAGAATTATTTTTTTGTCCTTATTTTTCTGCATTATATCATTGAATCTTGTTTTTGCCAGATGCTCGAATTCCCTGTCATTTTTGGCAAAGCCGCCGCCGCCATAACCAAAAAATAATATATCTCCTTCAATGTGGTGTTTCTTATGTATGAAAATTATATTCTTGAGTATTTTTGAGTATTTTGAATATGTAGCAGCATCCTCATGATTTCCATGAACAATTATTATTTTCCTATTTAATTTATTTAACCGCCTAAAAATGCTTCCTATTCCATGCTCGAAAATTGAAATGTCGCCGGCGCAAACAAGTAAGTCTGGATTTTCTGATTTAGTTTTTTGCTCGATTCTTTTCAAAGCGGTTGAAGAGCCGTGGGTGTCGGTGAAGATAAGGAGTTTCATTTTTTATTGAAATAAATAGCGGTATTTAAAGATAATTGTTGAATATGGGGGATAAAATTTAAAAGAGCGAGTATTACATAGTTATCATGGTAGAGGTATTAGAAAATATTGTTAAAGTAGATATACCATTTAGTGGAGAATATTATTCCGCTTATGATGGAAAAACTATAACAATACCAGCTGCAGTTGTTGAATTTTTTAAGTTAAGACAGAGAGTTTCGGATGTGGGTGACTTAGTTATATACTATAGAGGACATGTTAGAGATTATCCAATACATTTAGAAATGACCGACAATCCTCCACGAGAACCCATGATGCTACCATATTATAAGTTAATGAGTCCCAAAAGAACAAGAAATAGATTTAATTTGCCAAAAGAATTGAGAGAGGAATTGAAATGGAAAAAAGGCACTCAACTTGTATTTGCTGGAAGACATGATAAATTCAATATTTATACACAGCAAGATTATGCTGCACATGTTAAACCTGCTATGGAAACCAAATACAGACTACGGTTAGTAAGCAATGGCGGGATAACACCATCAACGTAGTCAGCCAACACTATAATAATCCTCCAGCACGATTTGGTCGACATTCTCCAAATTTCTGACAATATACAGCCTGCCTTCGCCGATCTCCACTATCTTTTCAGCAAGCTTTTTTCCTTTCTCATCCAAATTTACGCCTATCACGGAAATTGTTATGCCTTTGCTTCTTGCAATTGAAGCCTCTTCCAAAGTTGATTTTTCCGGCTCGTCTCCCTTTGTAGGCAGCGCGTCAGTGAGCAAAATAAAATGCTTTGTGATGTCATCGCTTGGAAACAATTCAATGGCTTTTTGCAAAGTTGAGACTATATCTGTTTCTTTAGATGCCCTTATTTTTGTGATTTCCTTGAGCAGCCTTGTAAAATCCAGCGTTGGCTCTATAAATTCTTTTATTTCAGAGCCAAAAACTATCAAGCCTACCTTGTCTTTTTCATTTATGGCTTTGTAAGCCAGAGCTATGCCCGCTTTTTTGCAAGCCTCTATCTTCCTGCCCTTCATCGAGCCGGAAGCGTCAAGCCCGTAAATGACATATGTCTGGCCTTTGCTCTGTTTTTCATGCACCTGCAAATCTTTATTGTCAAAATCCTTGTGGCCCCTTCTTATGGCTAATTTTACTGATTTT
>CAZLGX010000144.1:0-3336 GCA_964559395.1 uncultured Methanosarcinales archaeon | reverse complement strand
GAAAAAGGCTCATTTACAGAAGATTCTTTATTGCAGCCAAACAGCCCTTATGCTGCAAGCAAAGCCGGCGGCGACTTGATTGCAAGGTCTTACAACAAAACATTTGGAGTTCCTGTCATAATCACAAGGAGCTCAAATAATTTTGGCCCATTCCAATATCCAGAAAAATTGATGTCGTTGTTTATAACAAATATTCTTGAAAATAAAAAAGTGCCTCTTTATGGCGATGGGTTAAATGTCAGAGATTGGCTTTATGTTATTGATAACTGCGAAGCAATAGATTTTATAATGCACAAAGGCTCTATTGGGGAAATATACAATATTGGCTCTGATAATGAGAAGACAAATATTGAGATTACAAGATCGCTGCTAAAAGAACTTGGCAAAGATGAATCATATATAGAATTTGTCAAAGATAGGCCCGGGCATGACAGGCGCTATTCAATTGATAGTTCAAAAATCAAAAAGCTTGGATGGAAGCCTAGATTTAAATTTGAACAAGCTCTTAAAGACACAATAAAATGGTATAAATACAATCAATCATGGTGGAAAAAGATAAAATCAGGCGAATACAAGGAGTATTACAAAAAGCATTATTCAGGGTAGTTAATTATTCATTAATTTTATATATTTAGCATAAAGAGTAAGCAAAATGAAAGGAATTATTTTGGCAGGCGGCTCAGGAACAAGATTGCATCCATTGACTCTTGTTACAAACAAGCATTTGCTTCCAATTTATTCAAAACCAATGATTTACTGCCCGTTGCAGACATTGCTAAAAGCCGGTATAAACAACATTTTGATTGTATCGGGCCCTGACCATGCAGGCCACTTTCTTAAATTGCTCAGGTCGGGAAAGCAATTTGGAGCCACTTTTACTTATGAGATTCAGGAAGAAGCGGGCGGCATAGGGCAGGCTCTTGGATTGGCAAAGGATTTTGTCGGAGATGATAAATGCGTTGTCATACTTGGAGATAATATATTCGAGGAAGACATAACTCCTTATGTAAAAGAGTTTGAAAAGCAAAAGGAAGGCGCGAGGATATTCCTGAAAGAAGTCAGCATGGAAGACGCAAAAAAATTCGGAATTGCGCTTGTCAAGGACGGCAAGGTAACTTATGTAGAGGAAAAGCCCAAAAAGCCAAAGTCAAACCTTGCAATGACAGGCCTTTACATGTTTGACTCAAAAGTATTTGGTATAATAAAAAAGCTAAAGCCCTCATGGAGGCATGAGATAGAGATAACAGACGCCTTAGACGCGTATGTTAAAAAGGGGCAGCTTTATCACAACAAGATAAGGAAATTCTGGTCGGATGCGGGAAGCTTTGACTCATTGTTAAAGGCGTCAATAATGATGAGGAATCTGGAAGGGAAAAATAACCACTCCAATTAAATTTTAATTCCTCACCCTTATTTTAGCTTCTAAATCTTCTTGTATTTCTCTAGGAAATTGTAACCCTCTAAAATCAACCTTTAAAGCTCCGTTAATCATCGCTTTTCCATGCCTTAAAAGTATTTCTATCATTCTTCTATCATTTCCATAGAGATTTCTGTCTAGAATTGAACCATCAAGTGTATATAAATCCATAGAACTTCCCTCTCTTAAGTTAAGTTTTCCAGAGACCTCTTCGTTTGGCTCCACTTTTCTTTTATTTCCTATAATACTGGGATCAATTCCTGCCCATGTAAGATAAACTAACGGACTCGAAGATTTGCCTGGAAATAAATCATAATCTTGTATTCCGGGAAATGGAAGCAATAGCACTTCCCTCAGTGCTAAACCTAATTCCTCTATCATTTCTCTATATACTGCATGTCCAACAGATTCTTCTTCAGCCCAGCCTCGATGAGCATAAGGTTTTTGACTGTCCCACCCCCTCATCCAACCTCCAAATAGTTGAATTGGATTTCCAGATATATCATCTCTTGCTTGGAACAAAGAAGTATAATCGCTTAAATCTCCTTTTCCTGTAGGATATCCTTGCGGACTTAAAATTACTGAAATATTTCTGCTTGCCCTTCCTTCTAATGTGCCTTGTGTATCTTGAATCATTCAAATAGTAAGGAAGTTTTGTGGTATTTAAATTTATCTATTTTTACTATAGATTAGTAATTACTAATTTTAAAAATAGTCCTATATAATGAAATAAGGGAACACCCCTTATAATCCCATCCAGCCAACTTCCTCGTCAAATCTTTCAGAGATTGCCGTATCTCAGTTAGCGGTGAAATCCTCCAAAGGTTTTTGACTGTCATCAATAATCTTTACATTTTGTGTTTAAGTTGATTTCTGATATAGTTTGCTGCATCTTCTTTGTTTTTCCAGCCTATACAAGAAATGCACGAGTTAGGAATAAGCCCTAATTTTTGCCCGAAAAGTGATGAGGTTACCCGAAATGTTGGACTTTAGAAGGACTTATCGGGCAAAGCTCAAGCAAAGGAAAAATATTTAAAGAGGCAGCGACTATTGATTTGGATATGGAGCAAAAATTGCTGCAAATTCAAACTTTCCGTGAGCCAGAGACAAAGCAGGTTGCAGAGAAACCAGTTATGGATAGTTTATCTACGAATCGGCAAAATTCATGTATAAATGATTTTAATGTTATGTTGATTTCTGTTCAGCCAAATACAGATATTATTGGGATAAAATATCTGCATGCTTATCTGCGAAAAAATGATATTAACTCAAGAATTCTTATACTGCCTTACTATAGGGAAGAAATGAATGGTGCCATTCGGGAATTCTTTGGTGAGCATAAGCCAAACTTGGTTGGAATTGGCGTTTTAAGCGAGGAATTTACAACTGCAGAAAAGCTGATACGGTTTTTAAAATCTGAGTATGACTTTGTAACATTCATGGGAGGGCATCAGGCTACTATTGACCCTGAAAGATGCTTGAAATACGTTGATTATGTGTTAAAAGGGGAATCCGAAGACAGTTTGTTGGAGGTATGCCAAAAGATGAAGAGAGGAGAGAGTTTCTTATCTACTCCGAGCTTAGTATACAAAAAGGATAGCAAGATAGTAAAAAACCCGCTGAGGCGGCCTGAGGAGAATCTCGATAAATATCCGTTTATTGAGTTTTTGCCTGAAGAAACATATATTTTTCATAGAGATAGTATAAGAAAAATGGATGATTTTTTATTTAGAAAGTACTCTAGATATAATGGCAGATTCTATAGCCTTACTACAACTAGGGGGTGCAATTTCAAATGCTCTTTTTGCATACATTCATTCACTGATAAAATGTATAATGAAGAAAATATGAATATTCCAAGGATAAGGACGAGGAGTGTTGATAACGTTATGGAAGAGCTCAGGCACATGAAATCCAAT
>CAZLGX010000143.1:0-3381 GCA_964559395.1 uncultured Methanosarcinales archaeon | reverse complement strand
GGTTTCGCTAGCACAAATACAGAAACCAATAGAGCTAATGTAATTAACACATAAGCCATTGAAAAAATTTGCTTGCCCATATTATGTTATAAGATGTCTTCCTTTATAAGTCTTTCGGTTTTTACGACATAGCAGTAATTACAAAAAAACATTGAATTTAAAAACAAAAATAACTGGACAATCTGGGAAAAAGTATAAATATTACACCCCATAACATTCTTTTATGAAAACAGAAAAAGCAACTTTTGCAGGAGGATGCTTCTGGGGCATAGAGGCGGCATTCAGGCAGATTAAAGGAGTTATATCAACGCAAGCCGGCTATACTGGCGGCTATATGAACAATCCAACTTATGAAGATGTCTGCACAGACGAGACAGGGCACGCAGAAGCGGTTGAGGTAACTTACGATCCAAGCAAGGTTTCTTACGCAGAGCTGCTTGAAGTTTTCTGGAAAAATCATAATCCAACGCAGTTGAACAGGCAAGGGCCTGATGTCGGCACTCAATACAGGTCTGCTATATTTTATCACAATGAAAAGCAGAAGAAAGTAGCAGAGAAATCGCTTAAAGAGCAGCAGAAAAAATATAAAAACAAAGTAGTTACAGAGATAAAGCCAGCTTCAAAATTCTACAGGGCAGAGGAATACCACCAGCAGTATCTGGAAAAAAAAGGAATTTCTAGTTGCAGTATTTAATATAAGTTTATTTGACAGATATTATTAAAAAGCTATTCTAATTTCTTAAAAATATGCGCACACTAGCTTTAGTACTCGCTGCTGGAAAAGGAACGAGTATAAAAGATTTTTTAACTGATGATGAGCCTGTAAAAGCAATGATAAAAGTTGGTGATGACAGATTAATTGATTTAGTTTTAAATTCTCTAGAAGGTATTGATGCTGAAAGGGCAGTTTTATCTTTCCCAGCTGAAGAATATGCTGAATTAGACGCCAGAGTTGAAGGAAAAAATGTTAGAGTGCTTAAACAGAGAGCCAGGCATATAAAATTGCCTTATCTTTTAGAGTTGCCATTTATTTTATTAGTTCAATACCATATATCTAAAGATCGTGCTTACTTACAGTCCTTTGATTCGATTATGACCTTGCCTTGCGATGTGGTGTTAGAAAATGTCAATTTAGAAGATATGTTAAGATTTCACTACAAAAACCTTAAAGACCCTGAAGAAGGGCAGGTTACTATATTATCAAAAAAAGGAACAGGCAATGGCAGGGCTGAATTATTCGTAATGGAAGGTGATAGAATTATTAGACGAAAACCTTACAGAGGACAATCTGTTCAAGGGTATGAAATATACACTCAAGCTGGAATTTATATTTTTTCTAGGGGAATACTTAAACATCCATATACAGTAACACCCACTTTAAGGCATTTTAAATTGTTGAGGTACCCAACTCAAGGCGATTGGATAGATTATGGAAATCCAGAAACATTACAGAGATTAAGGGCTTAGCTTTTTATAAACCTTTTTAAACCGACTTTCGCCACTTACTAGCGAATGGCAAAAACTTATACAGAGCTGGAAGCATGGGCGATATTCATAGGAGCGCTTGTAATAGGAGTTGTGCTTACCAGCTTATTTTGGGCTTATATAACTATTCCAGATGATGTCAAGCAAATAGAAAAAGAAATAAAAAACTCCTCTGAATCAATAAGGATTGAGGAGCCCAAGGATTTTATCACGTTCTGTAAAAAGGTAGAGGGCATTCCCCAATGGGACAGTGCTGGCCTCAGGCAGTGCATTGTAGAGAATAATTCAGAGAAAAATTTAATAGTCATGAATATTTTGTGCAAGAAGTTTAATCTTACCTTAAGCTATGGTTCATTTGGAGTCAAGTGCGAAGGAAGAATCTGAAAAAATAATTTGTATTAGATGCAATAACGAAATGATAGAAAAGCATTGCAAGATAATATGCCCTAATTGCGGGTTTATGTGGGACTGCAGCGATCATTGAAGAGCATGTGTTTTTGAATTGTCTGAAACTTATTTTCTGCTGGCTTTTTGCAGAAAAGTGCGTTTAATGCATAGGCATTAGGCGTAGCAGAAAAAGCTATAATGTCTGACACAAAAAATCGATTGATAATAGTTGTGTCCGACGAATATAGCGGCGGATTAATTTATTAATTATTTACTTCCACCACTATAAGTTTCAGATTTAGCATAAACCCTTAGTACAATACAAATAAGTCGAAAGAAAGACACTATATAAAAGTATAAACTCGTTTTGGAATAAAGAAAAAAGCACTAAGTAGTCACACGTTCATGCATTAATGATTTTGCCATTCGAGTATAAGATTGCTTTAAACTACCCTGTAATCTTGTTGAAAGGTTTACAAGTTTTGCAGTATTACTTCGAGGCAAAGTAATTGTGCGAGGCTCTGAAATGAAGATTGCTTTCCTATAACGCGGGTCGCAAAAAACTTGTAGAAGAGCCCCATCTAAACTTGTGGTTGCTGCGTTGGAGTGATGTAAATCAAGGTATAATGGCTGTATTGATTCAACAACTATATCCAGTAATGCACGCCCCATAGAAAACCTTAATTCTCTTTCGCTTACAGATAATGCATGATCAAGAGAATCGATACTCAAAGAATGTGGATTATACCATTCACCTGTGCCAAAGTTTCTGGTAGTTAGACCAAAAATAATTTCTCCACCTTTTCCATAATATGCTGCGAAAGTACTGTATTCTGATGGGTCCATACTAAAAAGCTACTCTAGAGTGGTATATAAAACTTTCTAAGTTGTCTTTCTTTCGACAAAAATTCCAACAGTGAAATGTGAGCGAGTTCGTGTGACTTGCGAAAGCTCGCGAAGAGATTTCGCTCGCTTATTTACCAGCTCACTTGCATTCGTCTGGATGAAAACTGAGTGCAGAGGAAAAATCCGTTACGAAGTGTCGGAAATTTTTATTAAATATTGGAATTTGCAAAAATTTCCGAGCATGCTCAAAAATCGCAACTATTTTAATGTATTATTGCAATTTTTGACATTCGGATTTTTCCTTTGCGAATAGGATTTTTGAACGAAGTGAAAAAATCCGTGTTTGAATCCGTAAGTTGGTGAGCGAGTCTCATCGTGAGCCTCGCATCTCACTGTTGTTGTTGGAATTTCAATCTTAATATCATTATTAATATGAATTTTCCTGTAAACCTTTAAATATAATCAATTTTTAACACTCTTTAAGCCAAGGTGGCAGAATCCGGTAGTTGGCGAGGTTCAAGTAACCGAGCCTCACAATCGGAATATTGCGGCGGTCTCGAACAACGGCATAAACCCGTTGACATGTCGGAAATCGCAAAGGCGCATGCTTTGACACTTCAGTTCAAAGCAAGCCAGCGATTTCCGAGCATGATCAAAAACACG
>CAZLGX010000142.1:0-3382 GCA_964559395.1 uncultured Methanosarcinales archaeon | reverse complement strand
AAATCATAGCCTTTTGTCTAAAGAAGGATTATTAAGCATAGCAATTGGGATATACAGGTTATTTATAAAGGTTGCGAATTTTAGTAATATTACTACCAAAATACAATTTCTTTGGTTTACCTATATATAAATTTGTTGTTTATAATGTATATAGCTTAACATCAGCATATTCTTTGTTTTCAAAATCTTTAAATACAACATTCTTATTCTTTTTTTCATGAAGAGAAGTTCCAGACGCTGGAAAAAAAAACAGCAGATGCGATGGAAATGGCAGCGCAAGCGAATGAAGAAAGAGAGAAGATTGAGGAAACAGCACAGGGCGACTTAAAATTTGTATTTATTTTTATGGCAAAGGGATGTATGGTTGCTAAATGGGAAAGTGTAACTCCTTTAGAAGGTAGATTAGTAGAAATAGAACGATTTTCAGATACGTTTCAAACAATGGCTAGACCTGCATACGATTGGGCAATAAAGCAACTTAAAAAATATGGTAACAAAATAGGGGCAAATATTATAGCAATAAAAGAGGAATACTTTTCTGCAGATGGTAGAGAATATACTACATCAGGAATATTTTATAGATTAGTAGAATAAATTGTTACCAGTCCTTGATTGGACTTAACAACTATTTAACCCCGCAAACTATATAAACAATTGATATTTCTTTTTAATCAAGGTGGTTTAAATTTCAATGATGCAGGACATTTCAAAGACTGACCCTGAAATCTATGCGCTTCTTAAGAAAGAGCTGGAAAGACAGCAGCACGGCTTGGAGATGATTCCTTCTGAGAACAATGTTTCGAAAGCTGTCATGCAGGCAATGGGTTCTGTTTTCACAAATAAATATTCTGAAGGTTATCCTAAAAAAAGATATTATGGTGGAAATCAATTTGTTGATGAAGTTGAATTATTAGCAATTGAAAGAGTAAAAAAAATATTTAATGTTGTGCATGCGAATGTCCAGCCATATTCTGGAAGCCCTGCTAATTTTGCTGTCTATATGGCAGTTTGCCAGCCAAATGATACAATAATGGGACTTCATTTGCCAGATGGTGGTCATCTAACTCATGGTTTTAAAGCGAGCTACACAGGTCAATTGTTTAATTCTGTCCCATATCACGTAAGGAAAGATGGGTATATTGACTTGGAAGAAGTTGAAAGACTCGTATTAGAACATAAGCCAAAATTGATGTGGGTTGGCTTCACTGCTTATGCTAGAGAATTTCCATTTGAGGAATTTGGAAAAATTGCAGACAAAGTTGGAGCATATCTTGCTGCTGATATTGCACATATTTCTGGATTGGTAGCCTCTGGAGTTCATAAAAGTCCCTCTCCTTATGTTCACATCGTAACAACAACAACTCACAAGACTTTCAGAGGCCCAAGAGGCGGAATGATAATGATAACACAAAAAGGCCTCGATAAAGATCCAGAATTGGCAAATAAAATTGACAAAGCTGTTTTTCCAGGCTTACAAGGAGGTCCTCATGACCATACAACTGCGGCAATTGCGGTTGCATTAAAAGAAATGATGCAGCCAGAATTTAAAGAATATTGCGAACAGATTGTGAAGAATTCAAGAGCGCTTGCAAAATCATTGATGGATAATGGAATAAAAGTCGTTACAAATGGAACCGATAATCATCTTCTTTTAGTTGATTTAACGCCTTTGGGCAAAGGAAAAGGAATTTTCGCGCAGGAAGCATTAGACGAGGCTAATATCACACTCAACAAAAACACAATACCTGCTGATCCTTCATCTCCATTTTATCCAAGCGGAATAAGAATGGGCACACCTTCTCTAACAACAAGAGGAATGAAAGAGAAAGAAATGAAGCAGATTGGAAAATGGATTTCAGAGATAATTCACGAAATAAAAAAATATGAATTGCCAGAGGATAAAAAAGAAATCAACAATTATCTAAAAAAATTCAGGGAAGAAATTAAGAATAACAAGAAAATACATGAAATAAGAGAAAATGTTATTGAACTATGCAAGAAATTTCCGCTTTATCCAAAGTTTGATGTGTTGAGGTGATATTATTTAGTTATGCTATTACTCAATAGGAATTAAAATAAAAACATTTAAATAGCAAGTAGTTTCTCTTCTTAATATGAAATATGAAGTATTGAAAAGATATGAAAATAACGGTCATCATAATCCATTTAATTTTGCCGATGGAACCCCTATGAAAATTAGAATTTTTCCTGAAGATGCATCTCCAAAACAAATGTTAACAGCACTGGTAATGGCTGCTTATGGAAGGGGGGGATGGAGCACTACAATGGGATTGGGTGGTTTGGCCGCGATTGGTAGTCCTGACGAGCTTAGCATTCAAGAAGCCCAAAGATATTTAGGATATAGTACGCCAGATCAGAGAGGACCTTTACAGCACCTAAGAAGAGTTCCTGACAACAGAACACCAAATGGAGTTCATGCAGGTTTTATCAACGGCCGGGCTGTTAGACTTAGTGTTTACGCATCGGATGAAAATCCAGGCGCATTTGATATGAACACTCACACTTATATCGCTGATGTTGGACCCATAGACGAATTAATGGATATGGCTCAACAGTTAATTCCTTTTGTCCAAAGAGAACCTAATAAAAAATTCTCCCTTCGTCAATTTTTGGGAAGAAGGTAAAATTGATATTTTAAAATAATGATTATTTATAACAACAAACACAATAATTTTATATATTGATTATCACTAATTTTATTGTGAAAAATCTTTAAACCAATGCCAGCCAAAATTATTGACGGCAACAAAATTGCAAAAAATATTATTGAAAATATAAAAAATAAAGTTAGGTCTATGAAAGATAAACCAGGATTGGCTTTAGTCTTAGTAGGCAACAATCCTGCTTCTGAAGTCTATGTCAATTTCAAAGAAAAAGATAGTAAAGAAGCTGGATTTTATTGTGAACGATATAATCTGGATGAAAAACTAAGTGAAATGGACCTCTTGAACTTAGTTAACAATTTAAATCAAAATCCGAAAATACATGGTATTCTTGTTCAGCTGCCATTGCCAAAACATATAAATGAAAAATTGATTACAAATTCTATTCTGCCACATAAGGATGTTGATGGATTCGCTCCATTAAATCTAGGAAATCTTCTTTGCGAAGAAACAATAATTGCGCCTGCAACGGCAAGAGCTGTAATTAAGCTGATTGAATCAACAGGAACAAAAATAGAGGGAAAAAATGCAGTTGTTGTAGGCAGAAGCAATATAGTTGGAAAGCCAGTTGCATTGATGCTGCTGGAAAAAAATGCCACTGTAACAGTTTGCCATTCAAAAACAAAAAATCTTGCAGAGCATGCAAAAAAAGCTGATATTCTTGTTGTTGCAGCAGGAAAGCCGAATCTAGTAACAAA
>CAZLGX010000141.1:0-3389 GCA_964559395.1 uncultured Methanosarcinales archaeon | reverse complement strand
ACAGACACTTCTGACTATTTTATTATTTTTCATTCTCTGGGTTTTCTTCATTTTCAGCTTTATTAAACTCCATCCTGTATAATTTATCGTCCTCATCTTCCTGAAGTATTTCCCGCTTTATCTCGGGCTTCACAAGCATTTTCTGAAGGCCCTGCAGTATTTTGTCTTTCTTTTCCCCGCTTAAAACTGAAAGCGAATCGGCAATCTCGGGTATGTATTTTTCAAACATATTTGCTCTTTCAATCTGCTCTGAAATCCTTGTCTTTTTCCTTACATAAGTTCCAAGCAATCTTCCGCATTCCTGCAGTGCAAGTTTTATCTCTTTTATGATTTCCTGATAATGCGCAATTGCCTCTTTTGACTCAGAGGTGAACGGAACCCAAACAGACGCCATATGCACAACAATAACAACCGGGCCAACAGGAATTGAGTTGCCTGATTGCTGCAGTCCATACGGCTTCCAGTTTGTTTCCACAATTGCATTTGTCATCGCGCAAGCTCCTTCCTGGTAAAGCAAGGGAACTCTGTTAGCATATCTTAGGATATTCGCTTTCTCTTCTTTTGGAATCTCTCCTCCAAATGCACAAGCTGTTTCGATTATAAACGGATTACCACGATAAACAGCTGGCGGCCTGGAAGTTGCACAGTAAAACTCTGCTTTGATTTCTTTTCGAAGCCCCTTTTCAAGGAGTTCTTCTCCAATTGGGCTCAGACAATCTGTAGGCGGTGCAATAATTTTTGTTTTTTGTATTCCCTGCAATAATTTCTCAGCCATGTCCCTGCTAACTTGGCTTGGTTTTGTGTTTGGCAGAACAGCAGCATGCTCACATATCTCTTTTGCAGTTCCAGGTCCGACTCTTGAAAACTCTGATGTCAAGAAGCTTTGCAAAGTCCTGGACTCTGTCCATCTGAGCTTGTCCATCAGCATTCCAAGTTCTATTCCGTAAGGATGCGGCTTTATTTCTTTTGGTTCAGATGGCAATTTGTCAGTTGCTCTGGCGTAAATTACTTGCTCTGATTTTGGATTTGTGTAAATAATTGTGACATGAGGATTTATAACTGCAGTTTGTTTTAAGTACTCGTCAACTGATTGATTGCCTTTCAAATACTCTCCTTCCAAATCAATTTCTACTTTAGTGCCGTGTTCTTTTGGCCATTCAACTTCACTTTCTTTTGCAATTACTGGCTTGTTGTTTTGAGTATCTATGCCCAATTCATAATAATGCGCAGGTTCTTTTCTTGAAACTCTTGAAGTTATTTTTGCAGGTTTTCCTGTTGTTAATTGTGAGTACAAAACAGCAGCGCTTATGCCGATTCCTTGCTGACCTCTGCTGTTATGGCAGGCTAATGCTCCAAATCCTCCAACAAAATTTTCGTAGCCAGGCACTGATATGTCATAGACAAACTCATAACCTTCATTAATTACTTCGATATTTTTGATAGGCAGGAAAGCTAAATCAGACTCAAGTAATAATTCTAATTTCCTAATATGGCTGGATAAATGCTCTGTTTTTTGAGAAATGCAATAGCTGTTCTGTTGAGATTGGACAAAGCCGTTATCAAGCATAAAGCGCAGTTTATATCCTATTTTTTCCTGATTAAAAAAGTGGGAAAAATCATTTTTGGAATATTTTTTGTTAGGCCGAAGGTTATTGAGTTTTTGTAGATAAATTATAGCCTCTTTGGTGATGCTCTTACCAAGCAATCTTGAAAGAAGTCTCAAATTAAGATCATGAATTCTTCTTTTAGTTTTCGCATGAGAACTAAAGTGATTTGAAGTATTTACATCATTTCCATAGACACTGACTAGATGGCATTTGCTTTGTGTTTTGCCAAGACCACGGAAGAATTTGCTTCTATAAGTTGCAATTACCCCTTGCATAAGCCATAAATAGACAGTTTCGCTGGCTAACTGCTCTGATACAGTACCTAATGTCAGGCAATTCCTGCCTTTTACAGAGTGTCCGTCTCCGACATGCAGGTAGTCAATAAAATCCTGTCTTAAATCGTGAGAAGCTGCGAAAACAAAATCAGGCACTTTCTTATTTTTAGCTCCTTTTCCGCACCATTTTCTAAATAAATAGCTTAAAATCCCTCCAAATAATTTTACCCTGACGCAATTCTTTGCTGGCCTTTCTTCAACAGTGTAATTTGCTCCTAGAGCAAACCCTGCATTGCAAACTAGCTTTACTAGATCCCTTTCCTTATTTGAGAATGTGAATCCTAATTGCCTGTTGTCGGTATGGCCTTCTGCAACAAATAAGCCCAGCACTTTCATAAGATCGCTTGTCATGGGCCAAATTACAGGGATATTATACTCTTTGCCGTGTTGGTGTGTTCTAAGGATGCCATTATTTATTCTTAAATCCAAAAACTTTGCAAGCCATACAGGCAAGAACCCTTTCCTGGCGTATTGCTTATAAGAATCGTCAAGAACATCACATACCCTGCCATTTGCTAGAAATCTGTAATATTTTCTGGATTTGTCGCTATGCTTCTTATTATGTACTATTATTGCTTTAGAGAATATCTCTGAAATTATTTTTTTATCTATATAAAGATACCAAAATTGTTTTTTTGAATCCGATTCTTCTATGTAATCAAGAATATTTATTTCATTTTTGCTTTCCTCAGTATTCAGCCTTTTTGGGGCAATGATTATGTCGCCTAAACTTAGATCTCGTACCTGCACCTCTTCAACTTTTAATGTTTCTTTGTTAATAGTAAAAACACTATGGCAGCCGGTAACTTTGATATTTTTGCCGTACAAAGTGGAAATCTTATAAATTTCATTTTCTCTTTTATGCTTAATCAGTCTATTTGCAGACCTAAATTTGTAGTTGTAGTTATCCCAATCAAAAGATGGCACTTCCAATTCGCTGCATGTGAATTCCCCCTCTTCATCGATAAATTTATCAATAAACTCCCCGATTTTTGCCAGGCAAATCCTGCCTTTGTGTTTTATGAGAATTGGCTCATCTGCTGTTAATGACTGCCTTAATGTATGAAATTTACTGCCATACAAAAGTTTAGCAAATATGTTCGGGATTTGCTTTTTTACAATTCCTGGGCCATTATCTTCTATAATGACTTTATACCTAAATTCGGACATTTCAATAATTTCCACATTTATTTCCGGCAGCACATTAGCTTCTTGGCAGGCATCCAAACTATTATCAACAGCTTCCTTGACCGTCATTAAAAGCGCCTTTCTTTTGTTGTCAAATCCAAGCAAATGCCTGTTTTTAGTAAAAAATTCTGCTACTGAAATCTCCTTCTGCCTTTTCGCTAATTCATAAGCTATTGGCGTTTCTCTTGTTTCCTTAAGCTCTGCTTTTGTTTCTTCTTTAGCCATCTTGAATAAGAACCGACAATAACTTGTTTATATA
>CAZLGX010000140.1:0-3415 GCA_964559395.1 uncultured Methanosarcinales archaeon | reverse complement strand
AAATTGTTACATTGTCATTAACAGCAACAGGAGCAGATGAGTGCAGGTACATAAATGAAGGTGAATCCTGGAGTACCTGGGAGGCATATGCAACAACTAAGAATTGGGTATTGACAGATGGTGCAGGCACTAAGACAGTTTATTACCAGTGCAGGAATGAATTTGGGGAATTAGACACTGATGGCGGTGATTATGATACGATACTTGCTCAAATTTAGTACACTAATATTCTTTTGACCTTTAATAATTTAAGATAAAAATTTGAATTGTGGGTGACACTGATTACAAGAGCAAAAAAAATTATGATTTTTAATCTTGCTATTTTAATCTTTATGATTTTATTGCCTTCAGCTTTATCTGATGTGTGCTCTGCTTTCTATGACAGCCTCGATAACTCATCAACTATATCCCAAAATTTAGGCTCTGTAACAGGGTCGTTAAATTTCACTGCCGGGATTAATAACAATGCATTCAATTTTGACGGAAGCACCTTTATAAAGTATAATAGCAGCATTTTCAATACACAAAGTGGCTCTGTTTCATTTTGGTTCAAAAAAAATTCTGGTGATATTTCAGGAGGAATAGTGCAGATTGGGAACATCGGACAAAAGAACAGCATTGGCATTTTTTATAATTTTCAGGATTATGTTTATCTTGAGATTAGAAACAACAAAAGCGACTATAGGCAGGCCTCTATGTCGAAGGTAATTTCGCAATTAGAATTTACCCACATTGTTTTAATGTGGGATAAGAGGGGAAATGAATATATTATTAAGTTATTTATCAATGGTAAGTATGTTAATGGAAATGTATTACCGGGGATTTTTATCCACAACCAAAGCTCTATGGATATTGGGGTGACAGGCTTTTATGGATTTGGTGAAGGAATAGTGGATGAGGTTAGGTTTTTTAACTGGGACCTTTCTGATCCAGAAGTATATGCAGAATATGTTTATTCCTCAACTAAGTTTAGGCGCCAGGCCACTAATAAGCCTGTAAGCACAGGTCCTGTAAAGATTATAAATAGAATACTTACTGTAAACAATAATCCGTTTAAAGTTAAAGGAGTTGGCTATCAGCCAATTCCGGTAGGTAGTCCAAATACAGATGCTACTTTAGATTATATCTACACCAATCAAATAATATTAGATAGAGATTTGAAGCTATTAAGGGGCATGGGGGTAAATACTGTAAGATTGTGGTCTGAACTTTCCAATGAAACTTTGCTTGATGCATTATACAATAATGGTGTTGATCCTATTTATGCTATATTGGCCGTGGAAGTTCCTGTAACCTCAACTATTGATTATAGTGACCCAATCACAATTGCAAATCTTGAAAATAAAGTTAAAGATTATGTGAATAAATTTAAGAATCATCCAGCTGTTCTGGCATGGGCTATAGGCAATGAGAATAATCTGCATTATAAGAAAAATATAACTGATTGGTTTATTCTTGCTAACAAGCTTGCAAAAGTTGCTTACGAAGAAGAATACCCTTCTTATCATCCAACAATCGTTGTAAATGGATATATGCTGTATTTTGCTGATAAAGACTATGCTTCAGATGATATGTCCTTGAATTATACAGATTTGTGGGGACATAATACATTCATAGGCAACGATTTTAAGTGCTATTTTCATTATTATAATAATATTACAACAAAACCGCTGATATTTACAGAGTTTGGCATTGATGCGTACAATATAAGCTCTGGCACAGAATATCAAGATGCGCAAGCAGAATGGGTAGTGAATCAATGGAGGCAAATAAAGAACAATTCATTAGGAGGCACGGTTTTTGAATATAGTGATGAGTGGTGGAAAGCAACTGGACTTTATTCTTCGCACGATACAGGGGGTTATTATACTGATGTGCAGCCAGATGGGTATTCTAATGAGGAGTGGTGGGGAATAGCATCTATCCAAGACAATGGGACTTTCCCAGATATTATTACTCCGAGAAAAGTTTATTATGCTCTAAAATCAGAATTCTTGGATGACAAGCCGCGATTTTTATTAAGGCTGGCTAATGATACTTACAATTACTTTCTGGCAGCAGACTCGAACAATAACGGCTTTTTGGACGGGTATTATGATCCTCTGGTAAATGTTAATGGGCTAATCTTTTCTATAGGCAAATACAGCAATTCATGGTGGGAGTTTGATGAATACCCTCCGATAGATTATCATTATTACGTTGAGAACGAACTTCCTAATGTTTTTCCTAGGGTATTGAATGATATTCCAGGCAGCAGAGATGTTTACATTCACTTTAATCTGAGCAATGAGCAGAGGGCTAAAAATTTGACCTTGTTTCTTAATACTGTGAATTTGGGAAATACAATACCAGACGCCGTGGAGTTATATGCTAATGATAATCTTATTGATAACTTTAGTCTAGGAGGTTCTTATACCGAAAAGAGCTTTAACTTCTCATCAAATACGTTTTTAGAAGGCGCAAATATAATAAATGTGCATATGGGGTGTACATATTGCAATTCATGGTTTATTTGGGATGCAATACAGTTAGGTGAAAAAGAAAAGATTGAAAACTGGCATAAACTAGGTGTAGGAGATTCTTTCGATGATAAAGCCAGCCCAGAGGAAATTGGTTTCTATATGCTCTCTCATATTGGTGCCTATGAAATGGGTTTAATAGACAAGCCTACAGCCCAAGCACAAATAACCAATGCATTGTCAACTTTGAAAAGTAAGCCTAAAGTTAATGGTTTGTTTTACAGATATTACAACACACATAAAAATGAACCTATAACTCCTAACACATTGCCATCTATAGGCAATGCTATGCTGGCAGCTTCCTTAATTACTTTAAATCAATGGGCTATTGAGCAAGGATATTCTGATATAAGCGCAGAGGCATCTTCTTTAATTGATGGCATTAACCTGACTTTTTTCTGGAATCCTGCAAAAAAACAATTTTACCATGATTCTAATAAGCTGAACCATTGGGATTACTACTCAGATGAAGGAAGATTATTGAGTTTTGTTGCATTTGCATTAGGCCATATAACAAATAAGGATTTTATTGAGAATCTAAAAGCTTTAACTCAGCCAAATCTTTATTATGACCTTTCAACAGGAAGCACAATAAACTCCAGTTCTGGCCCAGAAG
This sequence comes from uncultured Methanosarcinales archaeon, assembly GCA_964559395.1. Lineage (GTDB taxonomy): Archaea > Nanobdellota > Nanobdellia > Woesearchaeales > GW2011-AR4. The sequence continues at coordinate 280 of CAZLGX010000140.1, read as the reverse complement.
ATATCTTGGTGGATAAAACTAGCTGGGATGGTTCAATGTTTACATATATGGTTCCGGCGCTTTTTATACAAGAGCATAATACAATATACCAAGATACAACTATCAATCCTGCTGTAAAATCACAGATGGCTTATGCAGCTAAATTAAATTACAGTTTTAGCAATAATATAGTTTGGGGCATATCAGACGCATATAATACAAATTTAGATTATTGCTCGGATTATGTTGGAACTCCGCCAACTGCTGCAAGGTATTTTTATGGCCATCCATATGAGTCATG
>CAZLGX010000139.1:0-3462 GCA_964559395.1 uncultured Methanosarcinales archaeon | reverse complement strand
ACAATCTCGTTTGTTGTCAAATCTCTGTAATTTCCTACAACCGAAGCCATCCTAAATATGTAATACCCATCATTTTCTTTGGAAAAAAATTGTTTCAAAGCTGCTTCAGAAGGATAAGCGCCTGTCTCAGGAGAAAGAATCACAGTAGGTGCTTGCGTTATATTATACTTAGCAATTAATTCCTTTCCTTTTGAATCACTAATATCAAATGTCTCCTCTTTTTCTATTTTCATTGCAAAGCTCTGCGGGCTTGCCAAAATCTGCTTGTGGATGCTTACATTATAGCACTCAGCACAGCTATTGTCAGTTAAATAGATCATATCAACAATTCCCCTCAGCTTGCCTGTTGTTAAATTGATGAATGGCGGGCTTATAGTCCTTAATACATAAGAACCATCTGCTTCTATTGAGCCAATTTGAGGCCATGCCTCCTGGATTACCTCATAAACAGAAGCGTCACTTGATAGTATTATTGAAGGGACAAAATCAATGTTGTATTTCTTGGCTAATCCTTTTCCTTCATTGCCGGTTATCTCAATATTTTTCTCTTCAGACAATCTAATACCAGCACCTTTTAGCTGATTTATCAAATTAGTTAATTGGCTGCATTTTTCGCATGTAGGGTCTTTTAGATAGTACAATATAACTCTGCCTTCAATTTTTCCTGTGACGGCATTTGTATACGGCGGATCAACACTTGTTAGCAATATTGCATTTTGTTTTTTCTCCAAGCCTTGAATGTTGACTTTGTCAATCTCACCTGTCACAACAACTGTCGGGATTTTCTCAATTTTGTACTCACTTATTATTGCTTTGCCTTCATTTGAGTCAAACTCGTACATTACTTCTTTTGTGATATCAACATTTGCATTCCTAACATGACTTATTATTGTTGAAATGTCAAAGCAATCTGCACAGTTGGAATTTTTAATTGCAACAAGCTCAATTTTTGCAGGCTTTAATCTTTCCTGAGCTATTTCTGTGCTTTTTTTTAAACCCTGGTTTAGATTGAATGTTAGCACAATATTAACTATCACAATTATTCCAAGCAAAATTGCCAATCCTATAAAGAGATTATAGGTATTAAGTTTACTGGACTTATTGTATACTAGTTTTTCCTCTTTTTTATCTTCCATTAAAATCACTTTTACTTGCAGCCGGTCAATGCTGATAATTTATCAAAAGACTGAACATTTTCATGCCATTTGCCGTTTATAACCCAAGTTGGCGTTTTCTTGATGCCTGGCAGGTCTTGAAATTCATGATAATTTATGTACTTAAAAGAGTTGCCAAACATTGCTTTTTGCGCTTGAGTAAATTTGCACCAATCCATAGCACCATACATGACTGCGCCTTTTTCTGTCAGGCATTTTGCAAAATTATCATAAGAACCTGACTTCTTGACAGAGAACACAGAATATCCTACAGCGGCTATTATCAGAAAAATAATCACAGAAGATATGACATAAATTTTTGTTTTGTTTGGTTTAGTATGCTCTACCTGCTGCTGTTGCTCAGTTCTTTCCTCAAATTCTTTCTGAGCTTCATGGCTTTCATGCCTAAGCTTCTCTAGTCTAAGTTTGCGCTTCTCTCTTTTAGTAAGCTCCATTTTGCCTATAATGCAGAATCTTCAGAATCTAATATAGCTGAATTGTCAGCATTATCTGCATTTGATGCAACACCACAGCCACCGCCCACATACTGGCCTTGCTGCTGGGGGTTTTGCGGATTGTTGTATGCCGCATAGTTTTGGCTAGGCGACGATGTGCAGCCAATTAAAAAAACGCCTAACACTAATACTAACAACACTACTGCTTTTGAATACATTTTTTACCACCCATTAAAATCAACAGCCGCCTACCATTGTTGGCAGATTTTGTATATTTGATGGAACGCTTGCACCAGAACTTTGAACTGGAGCGCTCCCAACATTACCTTTGCCTGTTGCTATGCTGGTCTTCAAGTTGTTCAGCTGTATTGCTTGAACTGCTGTTAACAGTACTAACACAACAAGCACAATCACAATTAAAACATTTCTGTTCATTTTTACCTCCTTGTGTTTTGTTTGATTATTTATAAATATTTGGATTTATTTTATTGATATTTTCATTAGTCAGTTGTGAGCGAGTTCGCAGAACTATGCTCACTCGCATCTCACTGTTTTAGTTATTGTTTTATGGAAAGTTAAATTAATGTGTATTTTTATTGGATTTTATCTTACACAACGCATTATCTATTATTATTTTAAAAATAAAAAATCAACATCCGCCTACCATTGAAGGCAATTGGTCTAAGGGGGTTGCTGATGTTTGAGTTTGATGCTGCGTGGTAGGCGCTTGCTGTAAGAATTGCTGCCTTATTCCAACTGAGCCGCCATGAGTTAAAATTGTAGCAGGCTGCTGTCCTGTGTAGACAAGATAATCTTGAATCATGCCTTGTGGGTACCAAAGCCCTTTCCATTTTGTCATTTCTCCAAGTATTTGCTCATCGCTGTAATTTGGATAATACCTTATGAAGAATTTTGCCATGCCCTGCCATGCATAGCTATGAGCACATCCGCATCTGTTGATTGTTGTTACGCTGTTTGGACCACCGCAGCAAAAGTCGCATGTAAAAACACCTGTAAGCTTGTTCCATCTTTGCTCTTCTTCCGGAGTTAGTTGGATAGCATTTGCTGTGCCAAATCTTCTAGAGCCAAGCAGAGAAGCCCATACTTTTTGGCTTGTAATTGGATCATCAAAGGTAACACCTTTAATCTTTTCTACTGCGGGACCTTCAAGTACATAAAATGGAGTGCCAGTTGGCACAACTGATGCTATAGCGTCTTGCGTTGGATTGCCTGTTGATTTTGGAGCAGGTGTTTCACTTATAGTTTGCCATTCAACTAGCTTTGTTGTCCTGCCATCTGGGTTTATTTGAGGTCCGATAACTACGCCAGCTTTTCCAGAGCTTAATTTCAATGGATTTGAAACAGATTTTACAAAACTACTAACTGGAGCAGATATTCCACTTACTAATGCATTAGCTTGGGAAATTTGCAGCTGGTTAAAAACTATTAGCACAGCTATTAAAGCAACAAAACTCCAACTCAATTTTTCATAAAAAGTAAATGGCTTTTTTTCAACATGTTGGTGAACTTCATGCTCTTCTTTTTTCAAAAATAGCCATGCCACCAAAGCTATTAGAGCAAAAATAAGCAAAAATGACAAAGAATTAAGCAAAATATTTGAAGACAGCTTAGAATACTGGAATTGGTTAAAGATAAGCACGGCACCTACTAAAATAATTAAGAATAGTATAACCTTCTCTAAAAAAATTTCGTCTTTTGTTTCAGCCATTTTTATGCTTTTTACCTTATAATTAATAATATTATATCCTTTTTATATATATTTTACTTAAAAAACAGTGCATATTAAAAACCTTATCCCAGTCAAAAAAGGCTTAAAACGGTTTATTATCGTT
>CAZLGX010000138.1:0-3491 GCA_964559395.1 uncultured Methanosarcinales archaeon | reverse complement strand
TGTCCGGAAAGATTGACCTGTGCCCCCAGCACATTTCTGAGTAAAGTTTTAATTTGCCATGGGCGCTTGCCTTAACTTTGAGCTTCCTGAACGCCATTTCCATGGCAATTTTGAAAAATATTTTTTCAGTTCTGAATTTTTTCCCTGTATTCATTGACAGTATCATTCTCTCAATTTCTTCCCTCCATTTTTCGTACACATACTTGGCATTTAATTTGCAGCCGCACTTGTCAATAACATTTTGCAGCACTATTAAAGAGCAGCTTCTGGTATCGAGCAGGGTTCCATACACATCAAATATTATCGTGTTGATCATTTTATCATTATAACGGGACTTTTATTAAATAAATTCCCTGTTTTTATACCAATTCTTTCATAAATGATTTTTGGAACAGAAATGTCAGCTAAATACAATCTTCCAAAATATTTCTTAGCCCTTAAATTGAGAAATCCTTTTTTAGGCAGCGCTAATGTCATTGTGGCATCTGCCCTAATGCATGGTTCATAAGTCATACCATTGTCTAAATCCAAGCCGCTTGGCGCATCTAAAGACAAAATTTTCTTCTTGCTTTCATTGGCCAATATTATTAATTCACAAATATTTCCATTTGGATTTCCTTTTAAGCCATAGCCAAGAAGGCAATCAACAATAATATTGCATTTTCTTATTAACTCCTTGATTCTCGATAAATTTTTGTTATTGCAATGAATTATAGTTTTTGCCATATTTTGCACTATGCCGTATTGCTTTAACGGAACCGGCTTAAACTTATTTCTCCCTTCCGCAACTATTACATAAACGTTTTTCCCCCTATTGATTAGATGCCTTGCTGCAGCTAAGCCGCCTCCGCCGTTGTTTCCATTGCCAATCAAAAAAACAAAATTATCTTTCTTGAGCTTCACTGCCAAATCAGCAAGATTCCTTCCGGCGTTTTCCATCATCATCTCTAGAGATATCCCTATATTCATTATAAGATTGTCCAATTTCTTCATTTGAGAGACCGTTATATGGGGAATTTTCATTTTATTTAAGGAAAATTTAGAGAAAATATAAAAAAATAAAATTTTATTTCTGTTTTATGAACATAGCAAGTCTTTTCGGCATCATCACTAACGCTATTAAGATGCCAAACAGCAAGATGTAAATTCCTGTTAAAATTCTTCCAACACCTACCAACTTAAGACGAAGTAATTCAGATGGATAATTCTGAATCTCTACTAATTTCTGATTCAATTCTGCACCATCGGGAGCCGCTTCACGTGTTGCTTTAGACAATGTGAAATAGGAAGACTGAAGTGCATGGAATTTTGCTTCCTCTGTTGCTATTTTAGCATGCATTTGTACTCCCAAAATGGCAAAAACTAACGAGAGAGTCATCAATACCATCATTACGCCCATTATTGGTTTCATTTCCATTTTTTCACCTCTTTTTTATCAACCTGCGATTCCAACAAGGAACTCAAATACTACTCCAGTTTATGTTTAATTTAACCACAAGTATAAAAACATTGTGAAAGATATAAATTTATTCTTTAAGGATTAAATAGCGGGTTTAATAAAATTGGTATGTGTGTTCATTATTCCCCTATACCATTATTTCTTTATCCACTCCGAATAAAGCGGCTTTTTTGGCACAATCCATTTTCTTTTATCCTGTTCAATTAAGATATTTGCTTTTTCAGGGCCCCAACTGCCGGCAGCATATTTCTCCACATCTTTATTATTTTTCCAGGCTTTTAGTATCGGCTCTACAATTTTCCAAGACTGCTCAACTTCTTCCCATCCTGTGAATAAGGTTTGGTCGCCAGCCATTAAATCATAAAGCAGCCTTTCATAAGCTTCTGGGCTGTTGGGGCCAAATTTGCATTCATGGCAGAAGTCCATGCTTACAGGCTCTATTGAAATTATCGCTCCAGGGACTTTTGCATTGAACTCAAGGGAAATGCCTTCGTAAGGCTGAACTCTTATTATAAGGGCATTTGGCTGTGAGTTATTGTTCTTTGTAAACAAAACATCAGGTAATGACTTGAACACTATGGATATTTCTGCTGACGGTTCCTTAAGCCTTTTTCCTGCTCTCAGATAAAAAGGAACACCTTTCCATCTTTTATTATCAATGTAAAGCTTCAGTGCAACATATGTTTCAGTATTTGAAGTTTTATCTATGCCATTTTCTTCTGTATAGCCAACAAATTTTTTCCCATCTATTGTTCCGCTTGAATATTGCCCTCTTGCGCATACCTTATTTACATCTTTTTCTTTTATTCTTGATATCAACTTAAGGAGATGTATTTTAGCGTTGCGTATCCCGTCAGCAGATATATTGGAAGGGGGCTCCATGGCAACCAATGCCAAAAGCTGCATCATATGATTCTGCATCACATCCCTCAAAGCGCCTGCCTTGTCATAATATGATGCTCGGTTCTCAACGCCTAAAGTCTCTGCAACAGCTATCTGCACATGATCAATATGCTGGCTGTTCCATAAATGCTCGAATATTGTGTTTGAGAATCTAAGAACCATAATTGTCTGCACTAATTCCTTTGCCAGGTAATGGTCAATCCTGTAAATCTGATTCTCTTCAAATACTTCAGTAATCAGATTATTGAGTTTTGCTGCAGATTCTAAATCACTGCCAAAAGGCTTTTCGAATACTACTCTTGCAGGTATTTTATTTCTTCTGCTTACCAGCCCTGCCTTTTCAAGATTATCTGCTATTGTCCCGAAATACTGCGGGGGTGCTGCAAGATAGAATATGGCTTTGCATTCAGAATAATTTTTGCAGGTATATTTTTCTATTAACTCCTTAAGCTGATCGTATTTGTATCCATGCTCGAATTTCAGTCCATGATAATGAATTCTTTTAAGAAACTTATTAATTATTTTATCTTTAAGCTTTAATTTTGAAAATTCTTTAATATAATTTATGGCATCATTCCTGTAAGATTCGGTAGTTCTGTCACTCATCGATACGCATAGAACAATCAAGTCTTCTTCCAATTGATTTTTTCTCTCAAGATTATACAGGGCTGGCAGCAGCTTTCTCTTTGACAAGTCCCCTGTTGCGCCGAATATAGTGAGTATTGTAGCCATATTGCACACTATTTAAAAGATAATTATATATAATTGTTGTGTTTAATGTTGAAATTGGAGATAAATAAAAATGACAATGCTAAGCATCATAGGATTTACATCCGATGTTATCGGAAAAGTTTTATTGGCATTAAGCGTATATTTTGTCCATAGCAGGGTAGTCAGAGAAAAGAAGATAGATAAAGCAGTGCTGAAGGAAATGAGAATGGAAAGGAATATGGCGCTTATTGGACTTATACTAATTGTAATAGGATATCTAATGCAGCTGCCCGCAAAAATTGACGGATTCTAACTTTGGATTATATTTAAACTCAATTAAAATTGATATTTAGGCATTAAATGATAGATTATTATATCAAATGAGATAGGATGCTGCTTTAAGGAGGCGATTTACAAT
>CAZLGX010000137.1:0-3493 GCA_964559395.1 uncultured Methanosarcinales archaeon | reverse complement strand
TGAAAAACGTAAATTATTTAAACAATAAAGTACCTAATATTAGTATGGGACAGGCGCAGGAGCTGGTAAAGCTTCAAGTAAATCCTGATTTTAATGTAATGCTGGTTACAGTACAGCCGAATACAGACATAATAGGCATTAAATACTTGCATGCTTATCTTCAAAAGAATGGAATAACTTCTAGAATTCTTATACTTCCCTTGTATGATGAGTCAATGAACAAGGCAGTGGAAGAATTTTTTGAAAGACATAAGCCCAGCCTTGTAGGGTTGGGAGTTTTAAGCGAGGAATTCCCGGCAATAGAAAAGCTAACGCAATTTCTAAAGTCAAAATTTGAATTTGCAACATTTATGGGAGGCCATCAGGCAACCATTGATCCTGATAAATGCTTAAAGTACGCTGACTATGTATTAAGGGGGGAATCTGAGGACAGCCTATTGGAGATATGCCAAAAGATGAAAAAAGGTGAGAATTTTCTGGACACTCCTAACTTGGCCTATAAGAAGGAAGGCCATGTAGTAAAAAACAGCATGAGGCTGCCTGAAACAAATCTCGATAAATTCCCCTACACCCAGTTTTTGCATCCTGGCACTTATGTTTTTGATGATGGAAAAATTTCATTAATAGACAAAAGGCTGTTCAGAAAATATTCCAGATATAACGGCAGATTTTATACTATAACCACAACAAGGGGCTGCAATTTCAAATGCGCTTTTTGCATACATTCATTCAACACAAAAATGTACTCGGAAGAAAAGCTTAATGTCCCGAAAATAAGGACAAGAAGCGTGGATAATGTCATTGAGGAGCTCAAATTTATGAAATCCGAATATCCTGACACTATCTACATGAATGTATATGATGATAATTTCTTCGCGCATGATATTGAATGGATCAGGGAGTTTAGCCAAAAGTACAAGGAAGAGATTGGAATACCTATTGTGCTTAGGGCAATACCCATCTGGTTTACAGAGGAAAAGGCAAAACTAATGAAGGATTGCGGCTTGACATGGATCATATCTGGACTGCAAACCGGAAGCCAAAGGGTTCAAAGGGAAATATACCAGCGTTATGTCAGCAATGAGCAGTTCCTGAATACTACAGAGATAATGCATAAGCACAACTTTTGCGCTTACTATGATGTTATACTTGACAGCCCCTTCGAAACTGAAGAGGATATCCTGCAGACCATTGATGTCATATTAAAGATAAAAAAGCCGTATCAATTGCAGCTTTTTTCGCTTACGTTTTTTCCCGGGACAGTTATCCATGACATAGCTAAAGAAAAAGGGATGAATGTTGATGATCCGTTTTCAAAGAGCTATTTTGGCTTAAGGAAGACATACTTAAACAGGATAATAAGACTTGTTCCTTTGCTGCCTAATTCTTTCATGAGGTTCTTGGTCAGAAACAGGAATAATAAGCTTGCAAAGATGTCAATGCCATTGATATATTACCCGTCAATATTCATATTGGAGCCTATGCTGTGGCTAAGGATGGTCAATATGGGGTATGGGGGGGACTTAAAGAGAACAATTAAAACTCTAAAGTCATTTATGAAGACCGGCGTTAAGCAGATGCTGTTCCATGTGCCGCAGGCTTATAACGTGTCAATAAAGCGCTGGATAAACAAAACTGATTGATTTAATTCTACGGGCTCAGAATCAGTTAACTTTATATCTTTTTAGGCAATCCTAAACCATTTTAACATTGTTGATGAAATACTGCCCGGATTAAGATGGATAAAAAAGACTTGGCGCTGAATTATGATAAGAATATGAATATGAAGTTCTTTAAATTAAGGCTCGATATAATAAAAAGATTATTTAAATCCGGAAAACCGGAAATACTTGTAGATGTGGGGTGCGGCACCGGCATTTTTCTGGATTATCTGCATGATGATTTCAAGGCCGGGATAGGAATTGATAATTGCAGGGAGATGATAGATTTTGCCAAAAAAAAGCATAAAAAAAGAAACATAAGGTTTATAATTGGAAAGGGTGAAGTCCTGCCATTAGCTGATAATTCTGTTGATTTTATTCTTAGCATGGGCGTGCTCGAAAATATCAAAGACAAGAAAAAGCATATAAATGAATCCATAAGAGTGCTTAAAAAGGGCGGGATTTTGTTTCTGACAACGCCAATAAGAAGCATGACAAAATTATATGATCTTGCAAGAGTTTTTGGGAAGGCTGCCCCAAGATACTGGCCCATCTCGTATATTTCGTTCAGAGAGCTGGATAATTTAATACCAAAAGAAATTTGCGAGGTGATGGAGCACAGGATAATAATATTTAACCCCTCAAATATAAAAATGCTTGACTATTTATGCGCCATGCTGGATAAAATGCTGCCTGCTGCCTTGAACAGGCATATGATTGGGCCGCAGTATTTAATTGTTAAAAAATTATAAAATATAATTTGTCAAAATGAAGAAAAAATATGCAGCTTTGCTTGCCATAGTATTGCTAGGGGCATTTCTCAGGTTTTATGGCATAGGCATGGAAAGCTTCTGGCTGGACGAGGGTGCAACTGCCCTGACTCTTAAAAAATATTCCGCAAATGATATAGGCGCCAATACAATAAAAAAGGGGCAGATATTGCCTGGCTACTACAGCGGCAATATGGACTTGCCAGTTTATTATGTGCTGCTTAAACAGTGGACAAGCCTTTTTGGTTTGAGCGAGGCAGGCATAAGATCATTTTCGGCAATTTTCGGCACCTTGTCCATAATAATTGTTTACATTATGGGAAGAAACCTCTTCAATGAAAAAACGGGCTTGATAGCATCATTGGTTTTTTCTTTAAGCGCTGTTATGATAGAATTCTCCCAGGAAGCAAGGCTTTACAGCTTCCTGATTTTTATTGCGCTAGCTTCCTCATATTTTCTTTTTAAGATGATACGGACTAAAAGCTATAGGCATATCGCCGGTTTTATTATCTTAAATGTTATTGGGATTTACACCCATTACCCTTTTCTTTTCTTTGTTTTTTTTGAGTTATTTTTTGTGGCATTTATCATAGTTAAAAGTTATTTCAAAAACAATAGGATTTCTGTGAAAAGGGAGTATCTGCCTGTGCTTTTGCTGCCGCTATTTTATCTGCCATTGCTGTCGCGCCTTCTGGAGCCAAAGCTTGTTGCAACGCATTTTTCCGGCTCATTTTCTTTAGGAAAGCTCGCTAAAATGTTTTTGCAGCTGAATACTTGGTTTTATCCGTCTGAAGCTTTAAAGCAGAATCTTGAGAATCTTCAATTAAGCGAATTTGTATTGTTAGATTGGACTTTGATTGCTTCTGTCGTTCTTATAACTGCGACTCTTTCTTTTTATGCTGCAAAAAACTTTTTCAAATTTAGTGCGATATCGCTTAATCAAGTATTTTTGCTGCTGTGGGTTGTAGTGCCATTTTCAGTGGCTTTTGTTGCCTTGTTCAGAAGCATATCAACTTTTGGCTCAATAAGGCATTTCATATTTATAGTACCTCCTTATTTTAT
>CAZLGX010000136.1:0-3575 GCA_964559395.1 uncultured Methanosarcinales archaeon | reverse complement strand
GAGCATGCGATATCTGCACAAAAACATCCTCTGCTATTTTTATGCAGCCGCCGTTAGAATAGGTTATTGGAATTAATAATGCAAAAATACTCATCAATACTAATACTTTCTTCATTTTATATAATTAATGATTATCATTCATATTCTATCACAATTTCATCCTTATCATGCATCATATATTTATCAAACTCGTAATTTGGCTTAACATTAACAGCCATTGTTAAAGTGTGGTTTTCATTATTGCAGTACTCAAATATGCAGGAGCTGTTGAAGTTTTTATCCCAAACCTTAAAGAAATAGCCTAAAGTTAATGTCTCCGGCTTTTCCCATGGCCTGTTGTTTTCCAAATGTATAGTGCCGTCGGTCTCATGTGTATGTGTTGGAGACATTCTCATGCCGCTAATTTGGTTGTCTATGCTGTTTCCTATGCTTATTCCGATATTTGATGGGATGAATTGCTCTTCGCCCTTGATCATTATCTTTAGCTTTGGATGCCAATGAATCGGCTGTCTGGGAACTTCTCCTGTATCATTATTTACAGATGAATTTCCTGAAAAAAGAAAGAATGCTCCAAATACTGCAACTATTCCAACAATTATAATATAAATTGGCTTTAATTTCATTTTTTAATGCACTTTCGCAAAATCTGTTATTGAGTTCATCTGTTGCTTAATTCCTTCTTCATTTTCACCGCCATAACTTATCAATATTTTATCCAAATCGTTAAATGCATAATTTTCAAATTCATTGCTTTCTTTTCCATTGACAAAGAATTTTAGCTTTTTTTTGCCATCATTGCAGAATTTTTCCTTGTTTTCCAGGTTTATGCAGTCTTTGTTGAAATTCATCCCCACGCTCCTGAAGAATATCCATAATGGAACTCCTGAAGCGTGCATGTGCAAAACATCGCCGGTTTTTTCAGGGGCAGGGGCGCCGGAATCGACATGAATGAAGCTGCTTACCGGCATATTGCTTCTCATTCTTTCCATATGCGACTTATCAGAAAAATCCAGAGCTTTGCCGTCAATATAGACTTTCCAATCGGCATGTATATGCTCCGAGCCCAAAATGCCAATTTTTGCATTTGAATCCATACTGCATTCCATCTGCCCGGAGTCAATGCACTGCTCAATTGGCATTCCGCATGCATCGCATTTTCCATCATTATCCATATCCATAAGCTGTTTTGCAAGTTGCCTGTCAAATGGTGTTAATGACATACTGGACATTTTTACATGATTAGATGATGTTCCTTGTTGTTTATTGTTATTGGTTTTAGATAAACTAATAGTAGAAGATACAGAATGTGCTAAAAGCCCCACTGCTGCAACAAGCAGCAAAATCAGGACAATTGCTGTTGCATCAATTCCTGCTTTTGTCCATCCATAGCTGCTCATTCTTTCCCTCCCTTGCCTGTCCTTAAGATATGCACGCAGAACTGCGACATATGATTATCAATAATCTCCATCAAAGGCTTTATAGTCGCTTCATTGAGCCTGTAATGCCTGTATTTCTTATCAGCTTCTACTTTCACAAACCCGCACTTCTTCAGCCTTGCCAGGTCATGCGAAACTGCAGTCTGGTCCATTTCAAGCTCTTCAGCAATCTGGGAGACATTTTTCCTGCCTTTTCTAAGAAGATTGATGATCCTGAGCCTTGACTGCGAAACCAGAGTGCCGAAGAATATCTTGTAAGCCCCGTATATCTCCTCTTCCTCAAAGCCTTCCTTGCAGCACTCTTTTAATATGGTTTTAGTTATCATATGAAGAGTTAATACATATGATATATTTAAATGTTGCGGTTTTTTGAGCCGTATCAAAAACATCCTATAATCTTGGACACAAATAATTGATTTAAAATACTTTGTTCGTAAAAACAATATTTTATTAACACAGGGCAACTTATCAATTATATGGGGCTATTAAATCATCTTTTTGGTTCTACAGAATCTTTTGCAAAAGAAATAGAAGCAGATGAAGAATCTATTATTAAACATTGGAAACATTATCTTAGTACTATTTCTAAAAAGAAGGAGATTATTGAGAAATTACAGTTAGATAATAACTTTCAAACCAATCTACAAGAATTTAAAAAATTATTAGAGCTAGAATTGGTAGATATTTCTGGAGAAGAAAGAGATGAATCAGAAATAATCTCTGATTTAGGAGAAATAGAAAATTCTCAAAAAGTAAAAAGAGTGCATAAATTGGAACAATGTTTAGGATATGCAGAAACAAAGTATGAATATGTTTATAGATTATTGCATCAGTTACACTCAATCTTAAAAACCCAGATACATATAGTTCTGAAACTGCAAACAAGGTCAAAAGACGCTGAAAAATTAATATCTCATCTTAAATCACAATTAGAATTGGAAATCGAATTATTGAATAAAATAGAGAAAATTGAAACTTTCCATAACTTGTTCTTAGCACTCATCAAAGGAGAACACATCATCAGAACCATGGATGAGAGAGAAAAAAGACTTCTTAAAAAAATGCAGAAAGGCATAAGTAAAATATTCTCTAATGAAATTAATGAAGGAATAACTTATGAGTGGGCAATGACCGTTTTCAGTGCAATAGAGGACAAGGTTCATGAAGGAGTCGCCAACGGAATGTTTCCAGGATATCATCCAGATATAGACCTTGAATTTGCCAACAGGCCAGAATTTGTTGAATTAGTACAAGAAAGTATACAAAATCTAAGAAAAAGAAACGTTTCAGAACAGATGATTAATACTTTTGTGCATCTATTTAGAGAATGGTATAATCATGGGAGAGATTAACGTCAAAACACCAAAGTCCATTTCTAGTTATTAGAATTCAAAATTTATTGAGTATAGTCAGAAAAGTTCGAAAACCCACCGTAAATCTCAGTTATCACCTTAGTTTTTGCTTATTTTACTATTAATTACTGCCAGACGGCAGACATTAATTGAAGTCGTCGTGAAATCCAAAAAAACACCAAAAAGTATTTAAACATTAGAATATTCTAATATCATATTATGAAGGAATTATACAAAATCCATGCCGAATTGTGCAAGGTATTCTCAAACCCTACAAGACTGGAGATATTGAATCTCTTGAGGGATAAAGAAATGTCGGTAACAGAACTCATTGAAAAAACAAAATTGAGCCAGGCCAATATTTCCCAGCATTTATCCATTATGAAATCTAAAGGGATTGTTATTTCGGACAGAAAAGGAAAAAATATCTATTACAGGCTTGTGAATCCAAAAATAATCAAGGCATTTGACATAATAAGGGAAGTTTTAAGCGAAAGATTAAGGGGTAGGATGTTGTGAGGTGGACTCATGAAAAAGACAATATTGATTTTGGCAATATTTTTACTGGGCATTGCTGCTGTTTTGGCGCAGGAAAGCCATGACAGTGAAATTAAAGAAGGCAAAAAGCTTGTGGAAAGCAAGACAGGCTGCGGCAAGCTAAGCAATGAGCAGCTTGAGGCTATTGGAGATTATTACATGGAACAAATGCATCCTGGAGAAGCCCATGAAATTATGGACAACATGATGGGCGGAGAAGGCTCTGAATCTTTGAAACAAGTGCATATCA